>NZ_JBSIPA010000286.1:0-8550 GCF_053574605.1 Caballeronia sp. M23-90
TCGTGGCGGGCCTGGTCGCCGGTATTGCCGCGCGGCCGGTGCTCGGCAACCTGATTGCCGGCTTGCAGATCGCGTTGTCGCAGCCCATCCGGCTCGACGACGTCGTCGTGATCCAGGGCGAATGGGGCCGCGTCGAGGAAATCACGGGCACCTACGTATCCATCAGGATCTGGGACCAGCGGCGCATGATCGTGCCGCTGCAATGGTTCATCGAGAACCCTTTTACCAACTGGACACGCAATAGTTCGCAGATCATCGGGACGGTGTTTTTCTACGTCGATTACCGCATGCCGATGGCGCCATTGCGCGAAGAGCTCGAACGCATCCTCGAGCATGCGCCGGAATGGGATGGCCGCGTGCAGGTACTTCAGGTCACCGACGCCACCGAAAAGTCGATGCAGATTCGCGTGCTCGTCAGTTCCTTCGATTCCGGCCTGAACTTCGACCTTCGATGCCGCGTGCGCGAAGGTCTGCTGAACTTTGCCCAAGCCGAGTTCCCGCAGTTCCTGCCGCGCACGCGGGCGGATTTGGCGCCGGAGGGCGAGCATGTCGATTTCGTCGCGCCGCTGGACCGGACGCAGGCAAGCAGCGCGATCCGGCCGCCAGTACGCGGAACGGCCAATACGGAAGCCGATCCGGTGGCTAGCCGCGGAGAGCGGCATGGCCCGGATCCGACGGCGCATTCGGCGGCATCGACAGCGCCTGAGCCTGCCAGCGCGGGCGAGCGGCGCTGAACGCCGCATCCGACTTCAAGATCCGGACAAAGTTTGAACTGAGGCCGCCGCCCGGGGCCAAATTCACTACTATTTCGGGATGGACCCGAAAACCCGGACGTCACGAACCAAGAAAGGAATTCCAGGAATGAGCCGTCTAGTCGTTGTATCGAACCGAGTTGCTTCACCGACAGAAACCAAAGGCTCCGCCGGCGGCCTCGCCGTGGGTGTATTCGGCGCGCTGAAGGACAGTGGCGGCGTGTGGTTCGGCTGGAGCGGCGACGTGGTGAGCGACACGGTCGCGAACCAGGGCCCGAAGCTCGAACAGGATGGCGCGGTCACATTCGCGACCGTTGGCTTGCCGAAAAAGGATTACGACCAGTATTACCGCGGTTTTTCGAACGCGACGCTCTGGCCGGTCTTCCATTATCGAAACGATCTGGCTGTCTACGACCGCGACGAATACGCCGGATACAGAAGGGTGAACTCGTGGCTGGCGCACCGTGCGATCAAGCTGCTGCAGCCCGACGATGTCATCTGGGTCCACGACTACCATCTGATCCCGTTCGGCGAAGCGCTGCGCTCTGAAGGCGTCACCAACCGGATGGGTTTTTTCCTGCATATCCCGTTTCCGTCGCCGCAGATCCTGCTCAACATTCCGCCGCACGAGGAACTGGTCAAGTCACTATGCTGCTACGACGTGGTGGGTTTCCAGACCCCCGGCGATCAGGCTGCGTTTCATGACTACATCGTGCGTCACGCGCATGGCACGGCGAGCGCGGATGGTCAGGTGGAAGCCTTTGGCCGAAAGCTAAAAACGGGCGTGTACCGGATCGGCATTTTCCCCGATGAGATCGCCGAGCAAGCCACGCGTGGCGAAGCACGTCAGGACGTGATGGATCTGAAGCAGAGTCTTGAAGGACGCAAGCTCATCATGAGCGTGGACCGGCTGGATTATTCAAAAGGGCTGGTCGAGCGCTTCAAGGCTTTCGAGCATTTCCTTGAGAAATCGCCGGAATGGCGCGGCAATGTCACGCTCGTGCAGATTGCGCCGCCAACACGCTCCGACGTCGATACGTACCAACAAATCCGCCATAACCTCGAGTATGAGGCCGGGCGCATCAATGGCCGCTACTCCGGTCTCGACTACACGCCGATCCGCTACATGAACCAGCGGTATGACCGGTGGAAGCTGATGTCGCTGTTCCGCGAATCGCAGATCGGACTGGTCACGCCGTTGCGCGACGGCATGAACCTCGTCGCGAAGGAATACGTTGCGGCGCAAAATCCGGACGATCCCGGTGTGCTCGTCTTGTCCCAGTTCGCCGGCGCCGCCGACGAAATGACGGGCGCTATCATGGTCAATCCCCACGATATCGTCGGCATGAGCGAAGCGATCGGGCGCGCGTTATCCATGCCGCTTGCCGAGCGTCGCGAGCGCTATGAGACGAACATGAAAATGCTGCGCAAGTACGATCTCGGCGTGTGGCGCGACTCGTTTCTCGCCGACCTTCGCGGTGTCCAAAAGGGCAAACCGTCGTCGAAGACGAAATAAGCGGTAATCAAAAAAACGTTCTCACCACTCAAGAAACGGTCCAAAAACGCCGATGTAACGTTGCAAAACGTGTGTTTCGTGACTGTAACAGCGTCATGAAAGTGAAAGTTTTGCAAACGCCAGCGCATTCACGGCCAATAATGCGGGTGTCGTCATTACGAGAGGAATGCTCGCGCGTGACGACCGGCGACCGTGCTTATCCGGCATTGCACCGGCTAAAGATCACGGCGACGTAAGACCGAGTGGAGACGAGAACAATGAGAATTGCACAAATAGCACCCCTGACCGAGTCGGTGCCGCCCAAGCTGTATGGGGGAACCGAGCGGGTCGTGTCGTACATCACCGAGGCGCTGGTCGAGCTCGGGCACGATGTCACGCTGTTCGCTTCGGGCGACTCCGAGACCAAGGCCAAGCTCGAAGCCGTCTGGCCACGCGCGTTGCGGCTCGACCCGGCTATCCGGGACCGGATTGCGCCACATATGCTGCTGATGGAAATGGTTCGCCGTCGCGCCGACGACTTCGACGTCCTGCATTTCCACATGGATTACTACTCGTTCTCGCTCTTCAAGCGGCAGGACACGCCGTTCGTCACCACGCTGCATGGCCGGCTCGACTTGCCGGAGCAGCAGCCGATTTTCAACACCTTCAACACCGCGCCGGTCATCTCGATCTCGGATTCGCAGCGCCATCCATTGCCACAGGCAAAGTGGTTGTCAACCGTGTATCACGGGCTGCCGGAAAAGCGATACATGCCGCAGCCGGTCGACCAGACCTACCTGGCGTTTCTCGGGCGCATATCGCCGGAAAAACGCGTGGACACCGCCATTCGTATAGCCGGACGTTGCGGCATGAAGATAAAGATTGCAGCGAAGGTGGACTCGGCCGATCGCGAGTATTTCGAGCGCGAAATTGCGCCCTTGATGAAGCTGCCGTATGTGGAGTTCATCGGTGAAATCGATGATCACCAGAAAGCCGATTTTCTCTCCGGCGCCCACGCGCTGCTGTTCCCGATCGACTGGCCCGAGCCGTTTGGCCTCGTGATGATCGAAGCCATGGCGTGCGGCACGCCGGTAATCGCTTTCAACCGCGGCGCGGTGCCGGAAGTGGTGGACGAGGGCGTGTCGGGGTTTATTGTCGAGGACGAGATTGGCGCGGTTGCCGCCGTGAACCGGCTGCACACGATCTCCCGCGCAGGCGTGCGCAAATGCTTCGAGGAGCGCTTCACGTCGCATCGCATGGCGCAACAGTACGTGGATGCTTATCAGGCCGTTGTGAGGGCGCAGAAGCGTTCACGGCTCAAGCTGATCGACAGCGCCACGAGCTAAAGGACCACGCAAGACAAAACCGCCGCGCAGTACGACCTTTCGGGTCGGGCTGCGCGGCGGTTTTTTTGCGGCATCAAGTCAACAAGACAGGCTTGGAAACCTCAGATGGACAGACGCGAGACCTTCGTGCCTTCCAGTGACAGATTGGCCATCAGGCCGGCGTTCGTCAGCACGAACACTTCGACCGGCGCGGTTGCTGTCGTCGAATCGATGTTGCCGTTTGCGCCCATCTTGACCAGTGCGACGGATGCATCGCCGCCCACCGACCAGCCGTCGGTGTTGCGGAATTTGTCGAGTGCGTCCTGCGTCATGAACAGGAAGATGATCGACTTGGATTGCGCACCAGCCTGCAAGCCGATGGAACCCGAGGTCGTGCTGTAATAGCCGACCGAGCTGCCGCCCACTCGCAGCGCGCCCTTGCCGTACTGCGCGCCCACGATGAAGCCCGCCTGGATTACCGACGGGAACACCAGCACGCCGCGCGCCTTGCCCACGAGTTCGCGTGAGCCTTTGGCCGTAACGTACAGGCGCTGCATGGTCGCATCGATATCCGAGTCGATTGAACGGCGTGCGTCCGCGTCGCCGGCCGTCTTTTGTGCGCCCTGGTTCGACGTCGTCGTGCAACCGGCCAGCGCGAAGCCGCCCATTGCAAGTGCGGCGGTCGATTTGATCATGAAGTTTCGTCTTTGCATCGTTTTCTCCATCGTGGTTTTTTGGGAAACCCCATCTAACGAGTGTTCCAGCAGGGCGATTTATAACACAGCAGGTCGTTTAACAACACCTTCGCTGACCGCGCAAAGCCTTGCCCCGCTTGGGCTTCAGCACGATAGCACGATCCGGTGAGGTAATTTTGACCTGAAACGGCCCGCCGCTTGGCCGAGCGAGAACCCGCTTGTTTGTGTGAAACATTTTGTGCTCCCGTCCGGCAGATCTGCACGCCGCAAAATACGGGCCACCTCAACGAGGAAAGGCGAATTACGGTCAAACTTACCCGTAAAAATAAGTTTGAAAGATGGGATGATTTGGTCGAAAAGAAGCGGTTTTGTTGTCACAACGCAAATTCGCGGTCTCATGGTTTGGCGACGTGCGTGGTTTTGTGAGCGGGTTCGTGCGTGGATTGAACGTCGTTTTTCTTCATCGGATGACGCAATGATCGACGAATCACGCCGATGATCGCACCGAGCACGAAAAGCGTGATGGCCGGGACCACCCAGTATCCAATGAAGGCAGTCCAGAGATAGCCGAACAGCACGCCTTTGCGTGTCGCGTATTGGGCGATGGCCTGCTGGTCCAAAGCGGTTTTCGCAGCTAGCATGTCTTGAGGACATCCGGCGCTTCGCGCTTCATCGATTGGACCGTGGCAGCGTTGAGCTGCGGGCTGCGCGCGTTGGGTATCGGTGAACGACCAGGTTGAAAGCGTGTGTGACAGGTCCGCGGAGTCATAAGCGAGTTGCTCGCGGATTTCATTTGCTGCCACGATCATCACCGGGACCGCCCAGAAGACGATCAGCACCAGCCACCGCCTGAACCAGCGGTTTTTATATCGCCACACCATCCTCGGGCCTCCGTCCGTTGCAGTGCTGCAAACCGGCAAGACTGGCGGACCCGTAGCGCTTGAATGTCGTATTTGTGTCTTAGGGCAGGGCCGCCTCCGCGTCATCTTATGAGATAAACCGCGTTGCGCGTAGCATGACCGTAGGTGCGCTGCAATAAGAGAGGGTACGGGTTTTCCCGGCTTTGCGACCCTTTGCCACGCCTCGCGATGCTTTGTGACGTTCTGCCGCGGGGGGTTTTAGTCGGTCGATCGATAAAAAAGCCGCGGGCCCGAAGGCGCGCGGCTTGCGCGGTAACGACCCGCGTCACCTCGCTGCGGCTTATCCCTTGTTGCTCAGGCAGTCTTTCATGAACGCCTTTCGCTCATCGCCTTTCTTGCCGGTGGCAGTCTTGTTGCATGCCGTCATTTTTTGCTGCTGGGTCATGGGTGCAGCTGCAGCAACTGGCGCCGATGAAAGGCAGTCCTTCATATAAGCCTTGCGGTCGTCGCCTTTCTTGCCGGCGGCTTGCGTGTTGCAAGTACTCATTTTCGACTGCTGGCTGTTCTGCGCGAACGCTGGCGTTGCAGCGAAGCTCCCGCTTAACGCTACGCCCAGTGCCAACGCTGTCATGGTTGCCCGGATCTTCATGGCGATGCTCCCTCTTTGGATGGATGACGTGCTGCAAGGTGACGCCGGTCGAAATCCAGGACTGGCGTTCGCCGAACGACATATATGCTTCGGCGCCTCATTATGGCAAAAAGCCCTACAAATGCCGTACGGTTTCGTACCGATACAGCATGAAAACCTGCGCTCGCGCGTCGGCGCATGGAAGCGGAAGAACGGTCATCGCTGTACCACGATCAAGGTTGTAAGCTTGTGCTTCACGATGACGGCAATCGACTGTCGCAGGCTTACAATTTCGCCGGTGCTTGCCGCTGGCTGTCCGCACGCCATGCCGCGTTGCAGCGTCGCCACATTGCGGTTTTCGAAATGTTGCAGACCCGCTTGTTCCAACCGTTGAAGGAGTCGCGCATGACCAGCCCCTTGTCAGATCACTACAAAGGTTTTGAAATCAGCGTCCAGGCGTTGCGGCGCGCGAAGGAGCGCGACGAGCCCGACGACGGCCCGCGCCATTTCGATATCGTCGTGACCATTTCGCGCAGCTCGGCGGGCGAGAGCGGCAGATCGGAGATGTTCGGCGTGCCGGACCAGGAACCGTTCGAAAGTCCTATCGAAGCAACACGGGCCGGGATCGACTATGCGCGCAAGATCATCGACAAGCAGGTGGAAGGCCAGTCCGTCGATGAACTGTGATGGCTGCGTCATGTGGATCTGGGCCAATGAGCGGGTGTGCTGAAATCAGGGGCAACAGCAATTGCGGCATGCCGGGGAAACATCCACGCTTGGGGCGCGCGGCTGTCGGCCATACAGCCAGTAGAGCCGTTCTACAGGTTCTACGCGTCATAGGTTCAACGCCGTCCTACCCGACATCCGACAACTCGAACAATCCAGGAGATTCGTTGCATGAACTCACATGACAAGACCGTAAAACCAGCGCTGCGCCGCCGCTTTCTTTCCATCGCGCTGTCGCTTGGCGCTTGCGCTGCGCTGCCTTTGTCGATGTATTCGACCGGTGCCGCCGCTCAGACCGCGCATAAGCCCAAGGTCGCGCTCGTGATGAAATCGCTTGCAAACGAGTTTTTCCTGACCATGGAAACCGGCGCCAAGGATTACCAGAAACATAATCCGAGCCAGTTCGACCTGATCACGAACGGCATCAAGGACGAAACCGATACCGCCAACCAGATCCGCATTGTCGAGCAGATGATCGTGTCGAAGGTCGATGCGCTCGTGATCGCGCCGGCGGATTCGAAAGCGCTGGTACCGGTGATCAAGAAAGCGGTCGATGCCGGGATCATCGTGGTGAACATCGACAACAAGCTCGATTCCGACGTGCTCAAGTCCAAGGACCTGAACGTGCCGTTCGTGGGTCCGGACAATGCCAAGGGCGCGCGTCAGGTTGGCGAGTATCTGGCCAAGCAGAAGCTCAAGTCCGGCGATGAAGTCGGCATCATCGAAGGTGTCTCGACGACGACAAATGCGCAGCAGCGCACGGCGGGTTTCAAGCAAGCCATGCAAGCTGCGGGTGTGAAGGTCGTGGCGCTGCAGTCAGGCGACTGGGAAATCGACAAGGGCAACGCGGTGGCATCGCAAATCCTGAACGCGAACCCGAATGTGAAGGCGCTGCTGTGCGGCAACGACAACATGGCGATCGGCGCCGTGTCTGCAGTTCGCGCAGCGGGCAAGGCAGGCAAGGTGCAGGTCGTGGGTTATGACAACATCAACGCCATCAAGCCGATGCTCGCCGATGGCCGCGTGCTCGCCACGGCCGATCAATACGCTGCAAAGCAGGCAGTTTTTGGCATCGATACCGCGCTGAAAGCAATTGCCGAGCACAAGAAACAGTCGGAATTGTCCGGCGTGGTGGAAACGCCGGTGGATCTCGTTACCAAAAAGTAGTAAGTATCTGCATGGAAAAATGGGATTCGTCTGTCGAAATCTGTCTAAAATCTCAAGAACCGGGCATCGCTGCCGATAATTGAAGCAACGGCCGGGTCGTCGATGCACCATGAGATGACCGGCCAGGCGATGTTCAGCGTGGTTTTTACTGACGCGAAGGACCGGAGACAGCTTGTCAGAAGGGCTTGCCTGCAAACGATTGCGGCGTGCCTTGCGTGACAGCATCCGGTCCGCAGCAGCGGGAAGGCGATGGACAACATTATGGAAACCGCCCCGGTTTTAACGGTGAGCGGCGTTGGCAAGACCTATGCGGAGCCGGTGCTGGCGGGCGTCACGCTGGACTTGCGCGCGGGCGAAGTGCTGGCGCTGACTGGCGAGAACGGCGCGGGCAAGAGTACGTTGTCTAAGATCATCGGCGGACTGGTCGATCCGACTGCTGGTTCCATGACGCTTGGCGGCGAGCCTTACGCGCCCGCGAGCCGCAAGGATGCCGAAGCGCTGGGCGTGCGTATGGTGATGCAGGAGCTGAACCTTCTGCCGACTTTATCGGTGGCGGAAAACCTGTTCCTCAACCGTCTGCCCCAGCGCAAAGGCCTGAAATTCGGCTGGATCGACCGGGCGGCGCTGCGCGAGGATGCGCACCACGCAATGCGCCAGGTCGGACTGGACGCGATCGATCCCGATACGCTCGTGGGCGAACTGGGCATCGGGCATCAGCAGATGGTCGAGATCGCGCGGAATCTGATTGGCGATTGCCGCGTGCTGATTCTCGACGAACCCACGGCCATGCTGACCGCGCGTGAAGTGGATCTGCTCTTTGAACAGGTCGAGCGGCTGAAGGAGCGGGGCGTGGCGCTGGTGTACATCTCGCACCGGCTGGAAGAGTTGCGCAGGATTGCGGA
>NZ_JBSIPA010000287.1:0-8516 GCF_053574605.1 Caballeronia sp. M23-90
GGTAGATCGGAAAATGGATCACATAAAGCGGATACGAAAGCTCGCCCAACACTTTGCAAATCCGCTTGCCCATACCCTCGATAGACACCGAACACAGCAACGCCACGGACAGTGGCACCAGCGTCAGCACGATAGAAACCGCCGCCACGATCAACGTCTGCGTAACGGGATTCAGAAACCGGACATCGAAGGATTCGAACACGAGCCGGTAGATCGGAAAATGGATCACATAAAGCGGATACGAAAGCTCGCCCAACACTTTGCAAATCCGCTTGCCCATACCCTCGATAGACACCGAACACAGCAACGCCACGGACAGTGGCACCAGCGTCAGTGAATTGATGAACGCAATCCTGGGATCTCCAATGGTAAATGCCAGCAACGCCGCCCCGGTGACCACGGCCGTAAATAGCCGATGCGGATGTTTATGCTGAAGCCCGATGGAGAAAATGAACACGCCCGCGAAAAACTCCGCGATCACACGCGGAAAACCCACCATGAAACTCCTGGCGCCCCAGCCTGGATTGATCTTGTGGAAAATCAGCGTGCAGACAATGAACGCGACAAACGCGACCACTGAAACCATCGCGTTCGGCAGTTTTCGGACTTTCGCCAGATACGCAAAAAACACGACGTTGACGAACAACTCGAAAAAAAGCGACCAGGACGGATCGTTGAGCGGAAACGCCGCGCCGTAGACCACGTCCTGACCGAACGGCCAGGCGATGTTATTGAAATAAGGCAACCAGAACACGCC
This sequence comes from Caballeronia sp. M23-90, assembly GCF_053574605.1. Lineage (NCBI taxonomy): Bacteria > Pseudomonadati > Pseudomonadota > Betaproteobacteria > Burkholderiales > Burkholderiaceae > Caballeronia > Caballeronia sp. M23-90. Next base: position 758 of record NZ_JBSIPA010000287.1, read on the forward strand.
AAGCGCAGCGGCGCTCAGCAACTGCGAACTGGATATCTGCGGCAATCCGGTTTTTGCAATCGACAGCAAAACTGCGCAGACGCCCAATGCCAAGCCGAATAAATAAAGCGGCCCGAGCCGTGCGAGACGCACGAACGCGAATTCGCGGAAAGACATGCCGTTGAGGATCTTCTTGCTGTAGCTATGCGCGATCACAAAGCCCGACAACACGAAGAACAGGTCCACGGCAACCCACGCGCCGCCGAACCAGTCCCAGCCCGTGTGCTGGCTGTAGTGATGAAGCATGACGGCGATCGCGGCAATACCGCGCAAGCCGTCGAGCAGGTCGAACCGTGTGGACTTCATGGCGTTCATCGCGTTCATGATTTCCGGAGCGTGATTTTCGAGCGCCCAGTGTAGGGTGGAAAAAATGCAATTCCGGTCGGGAAAAATATCGGTTTTCTGCTGCGCTTCAGGAAATAAATGGAAAATAAATCGAGCAATAAGCTCGAGCGGGCGGACTTACCCCTACGTTGGCGGGTCGCATTGAGCAACATCGAGCGGCGCTGAGCTGCCTCGCGCCAAAAACGTACGCCGTCTCAATGCGCGGCAATTTTGAATCGTTTAGAAAACAAAAGACTTTCAAATAGACTTTTCAATGCCGGGCTTCTCGCACGCGCGGCACACCCATCCACGTTTCAGGGCAAACATGAAAACTTCGAAGTTGTTGATGACACTTGGCGTGGTCGCACTCAGCGCAATTGCGCGTGTGGCGCCCGCGCACGCGGACGCACTGGATGACATCGAAAAGCGCGGCGTGTTGCGCGTTGCCGTTCCGCAGGATTTCGCACCGTTTGGGTCGGTGGGTCCGAGCATGCAACTAGAAGGACTCGATATCGATATCTCTGCCCTGCTGGCCAGGAAACTCGGTGCAAAGCTCGAACTCGTTCCGGTCACGAGCGCCAACCGCATTCCCTATTTGCAGACGAAGAAAGTGGACCTGATCGTCTCGACACTTGGCCGCGATGCCGAGCGCGACAAGGTCATCGATTTCTCGCAGTCGTACTCGCCCTACAACAACAGCGTGTATGGTCCGGCGAACATGAAGATCGATGGTCCGGCGGACATGGCCGGCAAGACGGTTGGCGTGGCGCGCGGAACGTTCGAGGATCTGATGCTGACCAAGAGTGTGCCGCCATCGACCAACATCAAGCGCTTCGAAGACAACAGCGGGATGATCTCCGCGTACCTTGCGGGTCAGGTTCCGCTGGTGGGCACGGGAGATTTCGTGGCGACCAAGATTGCCACGACGTTACCGGCATCGGCAACGAACAAGCCTGCGCTCAAGTACGTGATTCATGAGTCGGCATGTCATGTGGGATTGAACAAGGGCGAGCCGAAGTTGCAGACGAAGGTCGATGCAATCCTCACCGATGCCAAGAAAAGCGGCGAGTTGAACGGCATCGTGGAGAAGTGGTTACACGTGCCTTTGCCCGTGAAGATGGCGCAGAGCACGGATTGAGGGTCGCCGGCGATCTGAATAGGCGCGTGGCAGGAGCCGTCGCAGGTTATTAGCCCAACTGGACACGCTGGCGAAACGCCAGTGGCGGCACGTCGTGCCGTGTGCGGAAAAACCGGGTGAAAGCGCTCTGCGACGAAAAGCCGAGTTGCTCGCTGATCTGCCCGAGACTCAAGGCGGTCTCGCTGAGCAGTCGGCACGCTTCTTTGGACCTGACACGCGATTCGAGTTCGGTGAAATGCAATCCTTCGGATTGCAACCGGCGGTGCAATGTCCAGCGCGAGGTGTTCAGACGCTGGCATGTTTGCTCAAGCAATGACGACGATGTATGTCCTTCGTCGTCCGGGTCCTTGATGATTTCGCTGATCAGATGCTCGACGCTGTATGAGAATCGATGCCCTCTTTGAACGCGCAGCAGTTCATGCTGAGCCTGCTCTCGCAGAAAGGGCGCCAGCGTGACGTTGTAATGGATGAGCGGCACGTCAAGCAGAGCGCTTGAGAACTGCAGCCGGTTTGCATCGGCGTGATACCTCACGGCTGCGCCGAAGAACTCGCCGGTATCGTTCGTTCCCGGGAGCGCGGGTCCCATGAGCGAAACGTGAAACACCGTTTGCTCCGATACGTCGTAAGCCCGAATCAGGCTGGCGAGTACCTGGAAGTTGGAGAGCGCCTGGAAACCGCTGCCTGGCGCGAACTCCGCGATGTATTCGAACTGCATGTGGTCCGGTGTTTCCCTGTGCCCAAGAAAATCAAACTCGCCGATGAGCGGACGAAACGTCTGATACGACTCCAGCGCTTCGCGCAATGTCCGGGCATTGAGGCACAGGTTGCCCAGCACGGGGAAATCCGGAAACAACATGTGCGGCCTGTCCGGCATCACGCGCGAAGCAGCGCCGACATAAGCCATTAGTTCGACGACCCGCCTGTGCCGCGCGGCATCGATGCGGCCGGTTCTGTCGACCAGTTCCTGCGCGCTGATCCCGGTGCGGATGGTGAACGATTGCGGCGACACGCCGGCACGCCCGGCGGCGTCCATTGCAAACACGGCGATGCGATTGGAAACGGTGCGAATGTGGTCGCTGAAGTGTGATGACGTTCTGGTTGGCATAGGCTCGATGCTGGCTTTCACTTCGTAATAGTGCGCAGAGATCGCTGCTGACGCCATCAGGAATTCCCATAGCTTGCTGCAATGCCCGCAAAGCAGCCAGGAATGTGGGTCCACATGCAAGTGGTGCGCTGGCAGCCGCCCGGAATCGGAAAAGTTACGCCCGCTTACACGCTGCGCTCCTCAAAGATAAACGATGCACCCAGCGGTAAAACGTCGATTGAAATGGGTCGGTAAAGTGTCGAACGCCTTCTTGTAAGGTCGTTCGACAGTAGCCAAAAAACCGATTTCAGGAGACACGAATGAGCTTTTACCCACGATCTGTTTTTCACAGGTCAGCGTTGACGGCGTCGAGCATGACGCTCGCGCTTGGCCTGTTCGCCTGCGGCAGCGATGACCCCGCTAACACCCCGGTCGCGCAACCGGATTTCAGCCAGACGACTTTAAAGCTGATTTCCAGGGACGGCCTGACATTCAAGGACATGGACAAGAGCGGCCAGCTCGAACCGTACGAAGACTGGCGGTTGAGTGCCGACGTCCGCGCGCGCGACCTCGTGAGTCGCCTGACGCTCGCCGAGAAGGCGGGCTTGATGATGCACGGCACGGCTCCTGTGTTGAACGACACCACCGGTGCGGGCACGGGCACGGCCTACGACATGGCCACGTTGAAGACTCAGATCAACAGCCGGAACATCAGCACCTACATCACGCGCATGAGCGGCGATGCAAAAACGATGGCCGACCAGTACAACCAGATCCAGGCGCTGGCCGAGCAATCCCGGCTCGGTATTCCCGCGTCGATCAGCTCGGACCCGCGCAATCACTTCCAGTACGTGCTCGGTGCGAGCGCAGGCGACAGCGGGTTCTCGAAGTGGCCCGAAACCCTCGGTTTTGGCGCCATCGGCGATGCTGCGCTTACGCGCAAGTTCGGCGACATCGCGCGCCAGGAATATCGCGCAGTAGGCATTACCGAAGCGCTTTCACCGCAAGCCGATCTGGCCACCGAGCCGCGCTGGGCCCGGATCAACGGGACCTTCGGCGAAGACGCCGACCTGACGCGCGCGCAGGTGCAGGCTTATATTGAAGGCTTCCAGGGCGGCAGCAACGGCATTCAGGCGAACAGTGTCATTGCCGTGGTGAAGCATTGGGCCGGCTATGGCGCGCAGAAGTCCGGGTTCGACAGCCACAACTACTACGGCCGCTATGCGACTTATCCAGGCAACAACTACGCTTACCATCTGAAGCCGTTCGAAGGTGCATTCGCCGCCAATGTGGGCTCCGTGATGCCGACTTATTCCGAACCTGACGGACCGGTGACGGTCGACGGAATTGCGCTCGAACAGGTCGGAGCCGCTTACGACAAAGCGCTTCTGACGGACCTGCTGCGGGGCAAGTACAACTTCAAGGGTGTGATCGTATCGGACTGGCTCATTGCCTCCGATTGCGACGCGAACTGCATGAACGGCGCCTCTTCCGGCGCACCGTCTTTCGTTGGACTGGGCATGCCGTGGGGAATGGAAAACGCGACCCGTCTGCAGCGTTTTGTAAAAGCGGTCAACGCGGGCATCGATCAATTCGGCGGGGAAGACGACCCCAGTTTCATCATTCAGGCCGTCAACCAGGGCTTGCTGACTGAAGCGCGTCTCGCCGATTCAGCCTACCGCGTGCTTCTGCAAAAATTCCAGCAAGGGCTGTTCGATCAACCGTACGTCGATGCCACGGCTGCGAGCGGCATAGTGGGCAACGCTGACTTCCAGGCCCAGGCGCTCGATGCACAACGCCGGTCGATGGTGCTGCTGCAAAACAACGACAAGCTGCTGCCGATGGCGGATACCGGCAAGAAAGTCTGGCTGTACGGCATCGACCCTGCCGTTGCGCGGAAATATGGTTATCAGGTCGTGGACACGCCGCAAGCTGCGGACGTGGCGATCCTGCGTGTGAGCACACCGTATGAGACACTCCATCCGAACTACGTATTCGGCGCAATGCAGCATGAAGGCAGCCTTGCGTTCGTCGACGGCAATCCGGACTACGAGGCGATCAAGCAGGCCGCCAGTGCTCCGAAGTCGATCGTGTCGGTCTACATGGATCGTCCGGCGATCCTGACCAATGTCCAGGGAAAGGCGACTGCCATCCTCGCGAATTTCGGCGCGAGCGACACGGCACTGTTCGATGTGTTGACGGGTAAAGGCAAGCCTCAAGGGAAACTGCCGTTTGAGTTGCCTTCGTCGATGGCCGAGGTGGCCGCGCAACTGGAAGATCTTCCGCACGACACTGCGCACCCGTTGTATCCGTTTGGATTTGGCCTGACGTATTGATCGCTTGTGATGGACGAGGCGCGGCGCGTGCATCAGTGTGCGCCGCGCCTGCCTTCATTTGATATCGAGTGCTCAAAGGCGAGATCCGTCCGAGAGCACACTCGCCAGCCTCAGATCGTCTTTTGAAACGGAGCGCCCGAATGCTCGCGCAGCTCGTTGAAGACAATCTTCGGCCAGGCCTTCTGCGCGACATCAATTTCGGAAACATGTGAAGCGAGATACGTCGGCGCATTCGATGCATCCAGCGCGATGCGCGCCGCATAGGCATCGGTGAAACGGCGCAACTCCGCCGCGTCGTCGCATGTTACCCATCGCGACATGCGATACCGCGCCGGCATGATCCGCACATCGACCTTGTATTCCGCGGACAATCGATGCGCCACGACCTCGAACTGCAACTGCCCGACTGCGCCCAGAATGGTCGAGCCGCCCAGCACAGGACGGAACACCTGGATCGCACCTTCGTCGCCGAGTTGCCGCAGCGCTTCGCCCAACTGCTTCGCGCGAATCGGGTCGACGACTTCCACCGTCTGGAAAATTTCCGGCGCAAAGAACGGCAATCCGACGAACTGCAGCATCTCGCCTTCGGTCAGGGTATCGCCGAGACTCAGCGTGCCATGGTTCGGAATGCCGATGATATCGCCAGGATAGGCCTCGCTCACCGTCTCGCGGCGCTGCGAGAGGAACGTCACCACGTTGCTCGCGCGAAACGTCTTGCCCGAGCGCGTCACTTTCAGCGCCATGCCACGCTCGAAATGCCCGGAACACACGCGGATGAACGCCACGCGGTCACGATGCGCCGGGTCCATATTCGCCTGCACCTTGAACACCACGCCTGTAAAACGCGGCTCCTCGGGCAACACAGGACGCTGCACCGACATCCGCATGGCGGGCGGCGGCGCCAGCTCGACCAGCGCGTCGAGAATTTCCTTCACACCGAAGTTGTTGATCGCCGATCCGAACAGCACCGGTGACTGCTCGCCGGCCAGGAACTTGGCGCGATCGAACGCCGGCGTAGCACCCGTGATCAGATCGATCTCTTCTTTCGCACGCGCCCAGCTCGCACCAAAACGGCGTTCGCCGTCGGCATCGTCGAGGGCGTGCACGGTTTCTACCGCGCCGCCCGCCGTGTCCTGCCCCGCGCGAAACACGCGCACCTGATCATGCTCGATGTCATAGACGCCCTGGAATTCCTTGCCCATGCCGATAGGCCAGGTGAACGGCACGGCGGCGACGCCGAGATGCTGCTCGATTTCGTCGAGCAATTCGAGCGGCTGGCGTACTTCACGGTCCATCTTGTTGATGAACGTGAGGATCGGCGTGCGGCGGCTGCGGCAGACTTCGAGCAACTTGAGCGTCTGGGCTTCGACGCCGTTCGCGCCATCGATCACCATCACGGCGGCATCGACGGCCGTCAGGACGCGATACGTATCTTCGGAGAAGTCTTCGTGACCGGGGGTATCGAGCAGGTTGATGACGCAATCGCCATATTCGAACTGCATGACGGAACTGGCAACGGAAATGCCGCGTTGCTTTTCGATTTCCATCCAGTCGGACGTTGCGTATCGGTTGCTCTTGCGGCCCTTCACCGTGCCGGCAATCTGGATCGCGCCCGAAAACAGCAAGAGCTTTTCGGTCAGCGTGGTTTTGCCCGCGTCAGGGTGGGAAATGACCGCGAACGTGCGGCGCCGTTTGAGTTCGGAGAGTGCCATCTGTACGGAAAAGAGCTGAAGGTTGCGCGTTCGGTTCAAGCGCGCGTGAAGCGGCGGGCGCGATATCCTGGCGATAACACGGCAAGCAGCGCAATGAAGGAACGGCGGCGCAAAAAGCCGCGTGGTGTGGATGATACACGTCGCGGGACCCGAGCATGGGAAAGGCCTCGGCGGATCGCTTTCCAAAACGACACATCAGCCGATCCTGCTTTACGATTTACCAACCGTGAAAGCCCAACGAAAAACGGCTCGAACACGCAATGATGCGCATTCGAGCCGCCAACTCAAAGCCCCGCGTTACGCCGTCCGATACCTCGATAAAGGTACTTTTCTTGAGACGGCGCGACGGTCAGACCGGGCTTTTACTGCTCCCCAAACTTAGGGCTTTGCTGCCGACGAAGGGATCGCCGAAGCTGCAGTCGTGTTCTTGTGGTGCTTCTTGTGATGATGCTTCTTGGCCTTGTGTGCGCTCGCGGGTTGCGCAGCATCTGCCGTGGTTGCAGCCGGAGCTGCGGGCGCTACAGCAGGAGCCGAAGCTTGTGCGAACACAGCAGCGGAAAACAAGGCGGCGAGCGATGCAGCAACGAATTGCTTTTTCATGGCGGTAAGACCCTTCGTGGTTGTTTAACAGTGTCGCGGCTTGCGTGTCGCGATTACATGTTTAACGCCTCATCGCCGAGTGTGTTGACACGGAATCAAAGAAATCTTCGATGTGAGCTTGGAAGCTGTCGCGATTTACGCGGCAGCCCGACGCACTTCACTGTGTCCCTTTTTGCCGACCCAGATCCACGTGATTGCGCCAAGCAGCGCGCACGCGAACATGACGCCGCTCATCGCCTGGGGGCCGGATGTCGAGAACAACAACGCAACCACCGAACTCGATGCCGCGCCGCAGAGCATCTGCACCGATGTCAACAGGCCGCCCGCCACGCCTGCGAGCTCGGGCATGGGGTCGAGCGCACCGCGCGTCGCGCTGGGCGCGGCCAGTCCGAAGCAGAACGTACATGCCACGAGCAACGGCATGATCGTGAGCAAGGTCGCGAGATGCAGCACGTTCATTGCGATCAGGCTGAGGGTCGCGGCCAGTGTCACGCAGATCGCAACCGCCAGAACGCGCCGTGCCCCA
>NZ_JBSIPA010000288.1:0-8379 GCF_053574605.1 Caballeronia sp. M23-90
TCAGCGCGAGCCGCGCGGCCAGATGCGCGCCCGATGGCCACAGCATGCCAAAAAGCGGCCACATCGCGGACGAGATGCCGACGCGTTCGGCGTCGCCCAAAGGGTCGGAGAATTGCTGCAGGTCGAGCAGCGAACGGATGATGAGGTCGTCGACGCCCGTGACGGTGATGTTTTGCTGCTTGGTCAGATAACCGGGCATTGAACGGGACGGGAGGGAGCGGGGACGTAGTATGCGCCCGTTTCCCGTTTGCACCGCGGATTTGGTTTTTCAGATCTGCGCGTGCGCCCGCCGCAGTCTTTCGCGGCTGTTGCTCAAGTGCATCCGCATTGCGGCGCGGGCATCGTCGGCATCCTGGCGCACGATCGCCCGGTAAATCTGCTGATGCTCCGCCAGGACACTGCGAAGATGAACCACACGGTCAAGCTCCGCAATTTCCGTCGATCCCAGCCGCGTGCGCGGACTTACTGCACGGCCTAGCTGGCTTAGGACATCGAAGAAATAACGATTCCCGCTCGCACGTGCAATCTGGATGTGGAACTCCACGTCGTGTGCCACCACGTCCGTGCTGCCGCGTTCGAGTTCGGCCTCGAAGCGCGTGAGCGCTGCATCGATCAGTTTCAGATGCTGTTGCGTGCGCCTGCCCGCGGCAAGACCCGCCGCTGCGGCTTCCATATCGATGCGGAACTCGATGATGGCCATGACATCCAGCATGTCCGACAGGTCGGATGCCGGCAAACGCAACGTCTCCGCCTGGTTTGTATCGAGAATGAACGTGCCGATCCCGTGACGCGTCTCCACTATCTTCGCAGCCTGAAGGCGCGACATCGCTTCCCGCACGACTGAACGGCTGACCGACAATTGCTTCATCAGCGCGACTTCAGTCGGAACCTTGTCGCCTGGGCGCAGCGTGCCGCGCTGGATATCGCCGGACACGGTTGCAATGACTTTGTCGGTGAGGATGCTCATGTATGCGGCTCCAGCTTTGCGATGAACGGAGTCATTCGACCAGACTTACTTGTTGACCAGACGAGCTGGCGTGACCAGCGACAGCAAGCCACCCAGCAGCATGAAACCTGCCAGCAAGAACATGCCGGCCGACGTGCTGTGCGTGCGCACGGTGAGATAACCGAACAACGAAGGCGAGAACAGGCCGGCAAGGTTGCCGAGCGAACTGATCATGGCGATGCCGGCGGCCGCGGCGCTACCGCTCAGCAAGGCAGTGGGTTGGGCCCAGAGCAGCGGTGCGACTGCAAACACGCACATGGAGGCTGCGGTCATGGTGACGATCGTCATCGTGAGGTCGTTGCTCCAGACCGTGCTCAACGCAAGAAGCGCGGCCCCGGCAAACGCGGGGAGCGCCAGATGCCAGCGCCGTTCACGCCGTTTATCGGAGCTCATCGACAACGCGATCATTGCAACTGCGGCGAAGGCGTAAGGGATGGCGGTCAGGAGACCCACGCTTAGCGAGCTCCCATGGCCTGCACGCTGCACGATGGTCGGCAACCAGAAGCTGATGCCCATGTTTCCCGTAGCAAACGCGAAGAGCATCAGGCTCATCAGCCATATGCGCGGATTGGTGAACACGCTGCTGGTGTTCGCGCTTGGTTTCTCGGCATTTTCAGTTGCGATATTCCGCGCGATCACGCGCTTTTGATCGTCGGTCAGCCACCTGGCGTCGTTCACGCGATCAGGAAGCACGAACCATATGACCATGCCGATCGCAACAGCCGGCAGCGCCTCGATGAAGAAGAGCCATTGCCAGCCGTGCAGCCCGGACATGCCGGCAAAGCGCTGCATGATCCAGCCTGAAAGCGGGCCGCCGACCAGTCCGGAAATGGGCAGGGCGGCCATGAACAGGGCTACGATGCGCCCGCGCCGGTGAGCCGGATACCAGTAGGTGAGGTACAGGATGATGCCTGGAAACAGGCCGCATTCGGCCATGCCGAGCAGCAATCGCAGCGCATAGAACGACGCGGGCGTGCGCACGAACAGCATGCACATGGAAACGAGTCCCCACGATACCGCGATCCGAGCGATCCACCGGCGCGCGCCCACGCGATGCATGATCAGGTTGCTCGGTACTTCGAAGATCGCGTACGCAAGGTAGAAGATGCCTGCGCCGAATCCGTACACCGCGTCGCTGAAACCGAGATCGGAGGCCATCTGGAGCTTGGCTAGACCGACATTGATGCGGTCCAGGTAGGCGATGCAGAACGCTGTCAGCAGTACGGGCAGTAGTCTGCGTGTGATTAACGAGTAGATCTCGTTTTCACCGGCCAGGCTTGAATCTGCGGTTCCGGGATTGCGTTGCGCGGCGCTTGCTGCCGTTTGGGTTTCCATGTCGTCTCCAGCTAAAGACATCTACGTTAATTGTCATCAGACGTCCTAGTTCGTCTGCGGCGAACTTTGCGTTTGAGCGAGTATATTGCTTATGGCCATGTTGCTGTTAGTTAGCCGGATAGGGTAAACACGACATTGGACGAATTTTCACCGAAGAGTAGACTGTCGTCAGACAACATTTAGACGACTTGTTGGTTTTGAACCGGCTGTCGAGCGCGCGGCGTTCCGAGTAAGACCCGAGCCGTCGATACGGCACATTTGGAGACAATCTTGACGCCCGCTTTACACACGCCCACAAACCATGTGCTCGAATCGGCTGTATCGAAGGTAAAGCGCCATGTCTTGCCGCTTGTCCTGATCATGTTCATTGCGAACTACATCGACCGGGTGAACATCGGCTTCGTCAATTCGCACATGCAGGCGGATCTCGGCATCGGGGCTGCGGCTTATGGCCTGGGAAGCGGGCTGTTTTTCATCGGCTATGCGCTCTTCGAGGTGCCCTCCAATGTCCTGATGCAGCGATACGGCGCACGCGTCTGGCTGACGCGGATCATGGGGACGTGGGGCATCGTCGCGGCAGCGATGGCGTTTGTCTGGAACGACACGTCGTTCTACGTGCTGCGCTTCTTGCTCGGTATCGCTGAAGCGGGGTTCTTTCCGGGCGTCGTGTTCTACTTCACGCAATGGCTTCCGCAGAAAGAGCGCGGCAAGGCCGTTGCCGTGTTCCTCGGCGGTTCGGCGCTGGCATCGGTCCTGTCGGGTCCGATCACCGGTTCGCTTCTCTCCATTCGCGGCTTCGGGCTTCACGGCTGGCAGTGGATGTTTCTGATCGAAGGCGGATTCTCGATTGTGTTGTGCGGCGTGAGCTGGATGCTGCTCAAGTCGCATATCAGCGACGCGAAATGGCTCAGTCCTGCTGAGCAAACCGCGCTTTCAAGTTCGATCGCGAACGAACAGGCCGAGCGCGAAGCGGTGGGCGGCGGCCACCATCTGCCCACGCTCAAGCTTCTCAAGGACCCGCAGATCCTGCTTTTCTGCCTGCTTTACTTTGCAATCCAACTGACCATTTATGCGGCAACGTTCTGGTTGCCGACCATCATTCGAAAGATGGGTGGACTGAGCGATTTCCAGGTCGGCATGTTCAACGCGGTGCCGTGGCTGATCGCGATGGCCGCAATATATTGCTTCGCGCTTCTCTCCGCCAGATGGCGCTTCCAGCAAGCATGGCTTGCCGCCGCGCTGGTCATAGCCGCGTGCGGACTGTTTGCATCGACGTCGGGGAATCCGGTTTTGTCGTTTGTCGCGATCTGTTTTTCAGCGATCGGTTTCAAGGCCGCTGCTTCATTGTTCTGGCCGATTCCGCAGGGTTACCTCGATGCCCGCGTGGCCGCCGGCGTGATTGCGCTGATCAACTCGGTAGGCAATCTCGGCGGTTTTTTTGCGCCGGCTACCTTCGGTTATTTGCAGCAACATACCGGCTCGATCACGGGCGGACTCTACGGCCTCGGCTTCGCTTCACTGATTGCTGCCGCCGCTTGCTTCCTGACACGTAACCGCCGGATCAATCGCGAAAAAATGGGCGGCCACGTACCGAGCAAAGCGCTTTGATCCCTTCACCTTTTCGGGTCTTAAATACCATGTCGATGACTTCAGTCAAACCCAACGCCACCCCGACCGTCACCGAATTGCGCGTCGTTCCCGTCGCCGGCCGCGACAGCATGCTGATGAACCTGAGCGGCGCGCACGGTCCGTTCTTCACGCGCAACATCGTGATCCTCACCGATAGCGCCGGCAACACCGGCGTAGGCGAAGTGCCGGGCGGCGAGTCGATCCGCAAGACCATCGACGACGCACGCCCCTTGGTTGTCGGTCAATCCATCGGCAATTTGCAGGCGATCCTCAACAAGGCGCGCACGCAGTTCGCCGACCGCGATGCAGGCGGCCGTGGTCTGCAAACCTTCGACCTGCGCACGACGATCCACGCCGTCACGGCACTCGAGGCCGCGCTGCTCGACTTGCTCGGTCAGCACCTCGGTGTACCGGTCGCGGCGCTTTTGGGCGAAGGCCAGCAACGCGACGAAGTCGAGATGCTTGGTTATCTGTTCTACATCGGCGACCGCAACAAGACGGATCTGCCGTACGCGAGCGGCGCCGATGGCAACGACGACTGGGACCGCTTGCGCACTGAAGAAGCGATGACCCCCGAAGCCGTTGTCCGGCTCGCCGAAGCGGCGCAGGCGCGTTATGGTTTCAACGATTTCAAGCTGAAGGGCGGCGTCCTTTCCGGCGATGCCGAGATCGAAGCCGTCACTGCATTGGCTGAACGCTTTCCGAAGGCACGCGTCACGCTCGACCCGAACGGCGCGTGGTCCCTGGCCGAGGCGATCCGTCTGTGCCGCGACCAGCACCATGTCCTGGCATACGCAGAAGACCCATGTGGCGCGGAAAACGGCTATTCGGGACGAGAAGTCATGGCCGAATTCCGCCGTGCGACGGGTTTGCCGACTGCCACCAACATGATTGCGACTGACTGGCGCCAGATGGGCCATGCGATCCAGTTGCAGTCCGTCGATATCCCGCTTGCCGACCCGCATTTCTGGACGATGCAGGGTTCGGTTCGCGTTGCGCAGATGTGCAACGAGTGGGGACTTACATGGGGATCGCATTCGAACAACCACTTCGACATTTCGCTTGCGATGTTCACGCAAGTAGCGGCGGCGGCGCCGGGAAAAATCACGGCGATCGATACCCATTGGATCTGGCAGGACGGCCAGCGCCTGACGCGCAAACCGCTGCAAATCGTTGGGGGGAAGGTGAGGGTACCGGAGCAACCGGGCTTGGGCGTTGAACTCGACATGGATGAGCTTGCGAAGGCGAACGCGCTTTACGAGCAGCATGGGCTTGGGGCGAGAGATGACGGGGTAGCGATGCAGTTCCTGATTCCGAACTGGAAGTTCGACAACAAGAAACCGAGCCTGGTGCGATAGGGAGTTTCACTCCGCGTTGCGCCCTCAACGCGGGGTGGGCCATAAATTTCCTTGGACAGGCACCTGTAAACCAGTGCCGCCAACCTTCGTTTGGGCGCCAGTGCGCGTAGCGCGGAAGCCTGGTTAACGGATTCCCACACTGGTGGCGAAGCGTGTGGGTTGCTGTTGACGGAGGGGGAGGGTTTCAAGTGTTCTTGATTGCGGCGTCGAGCGTTCTTCTGAAGAACCAAACAGTTAAACGTGCACGCTCGGGACACTTAAGAATTAGCGGTTGGGAGGCGTTTTCTTTGCTTCGTTTCTTTTTCGCCGTTGGAAAAAGAAATGAAGTCCCGCCACGGACAGTGGCTAATAGTGCTAAAGAAATCAGCCAAAATAAACCGCGCGATAGCGTAAAAAGCAGCAACCCAGCACCAAGTCCACCCCTCAAAAAACCCAAGTGCCAACGCCCCACCCTTGGCGTTTGTCCCTATCGCTAACCCCCCAACCCCGCCCAATAATGTAATCCATTACATCCCCCCATCGTGCGAACGAAAACCCTCGCCCATGCCCGAATCGTTTCGCATCGCCGATGAAATCTCGATCTCCGATGTCGCGCGGAAGGCGGGCGTATCCGTTGCAACGGTCTCCCGCGTGCTCAACGGCCACACCAACGTGCGCGAGCCGACCCGCGAAAGGGTCCTGGCGGCGATCGCATCGAGTGGCTACCGTGTCAACGAACTTGCCCGCAACCTGCGCACTGCGGAGAGCCGCCTGCTGCTCACCATGGTCCCGGACTTCGGCAACCCGTTCTACTCGGCGATCGTGCAAGGCATAGACAGCATCGCGCGCCAGAACGGCTACTTCATGTTGCTGTGCGACACGGGTGCGGACCCTGGCCGCGAGCGCAGCTACTTCGACTTGCTGCGCGGCCGCCGCGCCGACGGCGCCATTTGCCTGGACTCGGCCGCCGTGCAAAAAGCCCTCGCCGAAGAAGCATCGGCGCTCCCCTGGGTCGCATGCTGCGAGTTCGACCCGGCGGCGGGCGTGCCCTACGTAGGCATCGATAATCACAAGGCAGCCGGCGATGCCGTGCGCCATCTCCTCAGCCGCGGTCACAAGAAGATTGCGCTGATCAATTCGGGCCACGGTTATCTATACGGGCGGCAGCGCGCGGAAGGCTACAGGGATGCATTGAGCGCGGCGGGTATCGATGCCGATCCGGCATGGCACATCGACCTTGATACGCTCGATTACGCCGCGGGCGAAGCCGCCGCACACACGCTCGCACGCCTTCGACGCAACCGTCCGACGGCCGTGTTCGCCGTGTCGGATACCCTGGCAATCGGTGTGATCAACGGCTTGCGCAGCGCTGGCCTGCACGTCCCCGACGACATGGCGGTGATGGGCTTCGATGACATCGCCGTCGCCGCGCAAATCGATCCGCCGCTCACCACGGTCGCGCAGCCCATGCGAGAGCTCGGCGAGACAGCGGCGAACCTGCTGCTCAAGCGCCTGCGCGATCCGCATGCAGACGTGCCCGGCGTGCTGCTGCCGCACAAGCTGATGATTCGAAGGAGCGCGTGACATGAGCCTGGCTGTCGGCTTCGATAACATCGCCAAGCAGTTCGGACCCGTGCGCGTGCTGCACGGCGTCACGTTCGATCTCGCGCCCGGCCGCGTCTATGGTCTACTCGGCGAAAACGGTGCGGGCAAGTCGACCCTCATGAAAATTCTCGCTGGCTACGAACGTCCGACCACGGGCACGCTGTCGATCAACGGTGTCGTCCAGTCGTTCGGCAGTTCCCGCGACGCCGAAGCCGCAGGTATCGTGCTGATCCATCAGGAGCTCAATCTTGCGGATCATCTGAGCATTGTGCAGAACATGTTTCTCGGCCATGAGAAGCGGCGCGGCTTTTTCCTCGATGAACCCACCATGCGTGAGGCCGCCCGTGCGCGTCTCGCCGATGTCGGCCTGCACCAGCATCCGGACACGCGCGTGCGCGATCTGATCGTCGCTGAAAAGCAGCTCGTCGAAATCGCGAAAGCCATGCTGCGCGATGCACGTCTCCTGATCATGGACGAGCCGACCGCGACGCTCACGCCCTCGGAAACGCAGCGCCTCTTCGCATTGATGGCGCGGCTTAAAGAGGACGGCGTGACGATCGTCTATATCTCGCACAAGCTCGACGAAGTGGAGCGCGTGACAGATGAAGTGATCGTGATGCGCGACGGCCGCTTCGTCACGCGCAGCCCGACGGCCGAAACATCGCGCCAGCAGATGGCGAACCAGATGGTCGGGCGCGAGGTATCGGACATGTTCCCCGACAAACCGCCGCTTGCAACGGATGCGCCCATTGCGTTCAAGGTCGATAACGCCTTCGTTCCCGGCTGGGCGGAGAACGTCAGCTTCTCGGTGCGCGCGGGCGAGGTGTTCGGCTTTGCGGGACTCGTGGGCGCGGGGCGTACGGAACTGTTCGAAGGACTCATCGGTTTGCGGGGTTTGACCGCGGGACGCATGGAACTGGAAGGCGTCCAGATCAATCCGCGCAACCCGCGCGCAGCCATGAAAAACGGCATCACGTACTTGAGCGAAGACCGCAAGGGCCGCGGCCTGCACGTCGACATGGCGCTCAAGGACAACCTCACCATGATGACGCTCGAACGCTACGCGCATCCGCTGCTCGATGGCCGCGCCGAACGCGATGCGCTCAAAAAAGCCGTACAGGACTTCGGTATCCGCACGGGCAATCTTGCGAGCCGCGCGCGCATGTTGTCAGGCGGCAATCAGCAAAAACTTGCGCTGGCGAAATTCCTGCATCCCGATCCGCGCGTAGTCGTGCTCGATGAACCCACGCGCGGTGTCGATGTCGGCGCAAAACGCGATATCTATTTCCTTATCCACGCGCTCGCCGCCGAAGGGCGCGCGGTGATCGTCATTTCATCCTCAGGTGACATCGAATGCGGGCGCACTTGGCGGCGTGAACGTGCTTCCACCCACGCTGCTGCTGCAGTACTACTTCAATGCAGCGGGCAAGATTCGGCCTTATGTGGGCGCCGGCCTGAACTACACGC
>NZ_JBSIPA010000289.1:0-8373 GCF_053574605.1 Caballeronia sp. M23-90
AGTACTATGCGTCGACAGCAAATCCGCAACATCTGCGGCCGAGTTCCACCGCTGTCATCGGGCTATCTCTGGAAGCTGATGGCAAAACGGCTGAACCGGCGAATCATCAATACGACACAGATGACTTGAAGCCGAACGGCGTCTTGTGCAGCACGACATCGCGATCGGTCAGTGCGTAAGCACGCTGCATCCACGCGATCCGGTTCGACAACGCGCCGTGCGTATTGCCCGCCCCCTTGGGTCTGCCCGTTGAACCCGATGTATAGATCAGGTAGGCAAGCTGTTGCGCTTCTACGCCGATATCCAGGGCGTGCGCCGTATCGTCTTGCATCAGTTCGGCGACCGTGAAGACGCGCGCACTGTCCGCTTCGATACGCTCACGTAGATGGGCTTGCGTCAGAACGACTGCGGGCTTTGCGTCGTCGAGCAGGTACGCGATACGCTCAGGGGGGTAGTCCGGGTCGATGGGCAGGTATGCCGCGCCCGCCTTCAACACGCCCATGAGCGCGATGACCATGTCGAACGATCGATCCACGCACAACGCTACCGCCGTATCCGGTTTGACGCCCTTCGCCACCAGCGCTGCGGCATCGCGATCCGCTAGCGCATCGAGTTCACCATAACGCATCTGCCGCAGTTCGCCGTTTGCATCGGCGAATTCAAGCGCAATGGCATCAGGCGACGCTTTAGCCGCATGTTCGAATTGGCGATGCAGCGGCAGTTGTCGTTGCGCCGGCCAAGTGCGTGATGTCGCGTTGCATTGCGCGATCCTGACGATATCTTCGGGGCTTGCAATCGAGATCGTGCCGAGCAACACGTGCGGGTTGATAACAAGTGCTTCCAGACATGCAGCGAACGCGCGATGCAGCATGGTCACGCGCTTTTCATCGATCCGCGCCGCGTCGTAACCGTAGTCGATCGCCATCGACTCGCCGGCTTCAATCACGAGCGTCACCGCAAAATCTGTCGCTTCAATATTGCGCAAGTCGCGCATCTTGAGCGCGCGTTCATTGCGGCCGGCCCAGGCTTCATCGACGGGATAATTTTCGAAAACGACCAGCGTATCGAAGAGCGCACTGCCGCCCTGACGCGCCCATTGCTGGATATCTGCAAGCGGCGTGTGGGCGTGCTCTGCGGCAGCCGCGTTATCGCTTTGCAACTCGCGCAACCACGTCGCGGCCTCACGATGGGGTGACGGCGCCGTGATTACAGGCAGCGTGTTGATGAAAAGACCAAGCACGCTATCGACATCGGGCAAGGCATCCGGCCGACCCGCGACCGTCGCGCCGAACGCAACCGATGACTGATGTGTGACCCGCTGCAATGCAAGAGCCCATGCGCCCTGCACCAGCGTGTTGAGCGTGACATGAAGCCGGCGTGCAGTTTCCGTGACGCGGCTCATGATGTTCGCGTCGAACGTTGCTCGCCACGTGCGATTGCCCGTCTGCGTAGCCACATTGCGTTTCTCGACGAGCACCGGTTCGTCGAGACGGGCAAGACGTTCGAGCCAGAACGCCTTTTCGACGCCTTCATCTTTCTCGGCCAGCCACGCAATGAAATCACGATAGCGCGACTTCGCCCGCACCGAGAAGCGCTGCGCCTGCGGCGGGTCGATGTAATCGCGCAGGATATCGGCGAAGAGACGCGCGGTGCTCCAGCCATCGAGCAACAAATGATGGCGGGTCCAGACGAGCTTCCACTCGTCGTCCGCGATCTGGATGAGCGTCACGCGCATCAGCGGCGGTGTATTCAGATCGAAACCACGTGCCCGATCCGCCGCAAGCCATGATTCGAGCGTGTTATCGCCATGATCGCGCCAGTCGAGCAGGTCAACAGACATGCGCGCTTGGCGGTGCACGATTTGCATCGGCTTGGCTTCGTCAGGCGTGAAACTCGTGCGCAAAATGTCATGAAGTGGCACTGCTGCTTCGAATGCGGCGCGAAGGCGTTGTACATCCGGCGCATGCAACGTTGCAACCAGTTGATTGACGTAGGTCGCCTGCTCCGGCGCGAGCAGCGAGTGGAACAGAATTCCTTGCTGCATCGGTGAGAGCGGATAGATGTCATCGACCGAGCGAAGATCGTGCGGCACGCGGTCGAGCGCGGCCTGGTTCAAACCCGCTTTGAGCGCCAGCGGGTAGTCGCCCGGGGTCGCTCCGCCACCCTGGAGCTTCAGACGATCCGCGCACGCTGCCACGATCTGTGCGAGGATCGTTTCGAAGCGCTGCGCCAACGCTTCAATCGTCGTGCGATCGAATTGCGTCGCGGCATAGACCCACTGCAATTTGAGCGTGCGGGCACCGTTTGTATCGATATATGCGTGAATCGCAAGCGCGTTGCCAAGCGGTCCCGCCGGGTCGCGTTCGCAGCCGGCGCCTCCAAAATGCGGCACGAGCAACGCATCGCGAGGAGCGTCGAACTGACCGAGATAGTTGAACGTCACGCGCGGGCGCGGTACCGCTGCAAGCGCGTTGCGTGTCGCGTCGTCGGCGTAGTGACGCAGGACGCCGAAGCCGAGACCCTTGTGCGGCACTGCGCGCAACGTGTCTTTGGCCTGCGTCAGCGTTACCAGAGGCAACGCGTCGATGTCCAGCGCTACCGGATAGTGACTCGTCAGCCAGCCAAGCGTGCGGCTTGCGTCGATATCATCGAACAACACCTCGCGGCCATGACCTTCGAGTTCGATACGGCACGACGAATGTCCGGTTTGCTCGCCGATCGCATGGGCCAGCGCAGCGGCCAGCAGCTCGACTGTCTGCGTCCGGTACGCAGCATTTGCTTCGTTCAACGCTGCGCGCGTGAGGTCGGCGGCCAGCGTCTGCTCGAAAACAACGGCGTCGGCATTCGTCGCCAATGCTTGTGGATGGTCGAGCGGCATATCCTCGTGTGAGCTGGCAAGTGCGCACCAGTACGACGTTTCCTGCGCGAACGGGGATGTGGGTTCACGTGCGGCACGTGCGAGACGTGCGGCCCAGTCCTGTGCTCGCGTACCAGCGGGCGACAACTGTATGGCGCGACGATCGATTGCGGCGCGATAAGCTGCGTCCAGATCATCGAGCAGGATACGCCAGGACACACCATCGATTATCAGGTGATGGATCGCCAGATAGAGCTGCGTGCTGCCATCCGGAAGCGCCGCGGCCAACGCGCAGACAAGCGGTCCGTTCGTGATGTCGAGCGTGCATTGCAATGCGTCGAACTGCGCGAGCGCGTCAGCCTGATCATTGGCAGTGGTCGCTGCAAGCGGCAATGTATCGAAGGGCTTCGGTGCTCGAACGATCGACCATCCACTTCCGCCGGCGCTCTGCACGAACCGCTGGCTGAAAATATCATGATGCGTTAGCAGCGCATCGAAGGCCCGTGCGAAAGCTTCGAGATCAAACGGCGTTTGCGTATCGAACTCGACCGACTGGTTCCAGTGCCCGCGTTGCGGCATGTCCAGCGTAAAAAAGCGCAGTTGCGCGGGCGTCAGGACAGCAGTCGACGCACGCACCGGCGCGCTCGCCATCGGCGCTGCCGCTGTATCGATTGACGTAGCGACTGTGGCCAGTTGCGCGATGGTTGGACCATCGAAGAGTTGCTTCGGCGTGAAACGCACGCCGCGTTTGCGTGACCGGGCAATGATCTGAAGCACGAGAATCGAGTCGCCGCCAAGTTCGAAGAAATTGTCGGCGCGTCCAACCCGCTCCGCCTTCAATACGTCTTTCCAGACGGCAGCGAGCGTTTCTTCCCTCGGTCCGCGAGGTGCGTCGCCGTCACTTTCAACGCTTACGGGTGTGGCTGCGGCTTCGCGCAGCGCGGCGCGATCAACCTTGCCATTGGGCGTTACTGGAAGCGCGTCCATCACCACAAGCACGGCGGGCACCATGTATTCGGGCACGCTTGGCGCGAGCGCTTCGCGCAACGCCGATTCCGTATGAACGCTGTTTTTATGCAATGTGACGAACGATGCAAGGCGCAAGCGCCCTTCGTGTTCGACCGCAAGCGTCTCTGCTTGCAAAACACCGTCGATGCATCGCAGCGTCGCGCTCACCTCACCCGGCTCAACCCGGTAGCCGCGGATCTTCACTTGATCGTCGAGGCGCCCGAGGAAATCCAGTTGACCATCGGCACGTAAGCGAACGCGGTCGCCCGTTCTGTAAAGGCGCTCGCCCGACGCCTCTGGATGGGGAACAAACCTTTCGGCGGTGGCAGCCGCGCGTCCCAGATATCCCCGCGCGACGCCCGGACCACCCAGATACAGCTCTCCGATCGCACCGGCCGGCACGCACGACCCGAATGCGTCGAGCACGCATGCATACGCGTTCGGCAAGGGCCGGCCGATGGGCACCGATTGCCCTCGTGAATGTGCTTGCGTCAAGGCCGACGTATCGCAAGCGAGCGAACCCACCGTCGTTTCAGTCGGACCATAGTGATTGATCACGCGGCAACCGGGCTTGAGCGCGGCGATCCGGTCGACCAAGGCCCATGGCAAGATCTCGCCGCCTGTTATCAACGCGTGCAATGGCAACACGTCCTCAGGACGCTGCGCATCGAGTAACGCATGAAGATGACTCGGCACGATCTTCAGCACGCCGACGTCGCGGGTCCGCATTTCCTGGGCGAAACGGTCCGGGTCGAACGCGCATGACGCGGGCAGCAAGTGCAGCGTGCGGCCGGAGCACAGCGCGCCGAACAACGTCGTATGTTCAAGATCGGCTGCGACGGTGGAGACCATCGCCATGGATGCGCCGGGCGCGAAGTCGAGTTCGTCAAGCATCCCCTGGACGTAGTCCGCGAGCGCGCCATGCGACACCACGACACCCTTCGGCGTGCCTGTGGAGCCCGAAGTGAAGATCAGGTACGCGGCCTGATGCGGCACCGGCGAAACACGACGGGCGGCCGCGTTGGAAAGCGAGACATCCTGCTCGATGGCATCGATATCCAGTACCGTCGCGTTGGCAATGCTTCGCGGTCCCTTCGAAACGAGCGCCAGGCGCGCCCCGCAAGCTTCGGCGGCAGCGGCGAGGCGTTCTGATGGCATCGCAGGATCAAGCAGGACTGCGTAAGCGCCGGATTTCAGCACGCCCAACAAGGCCACGACAAAGCGCACCGAGCGCTCGATGCACACCACGACCGGCTGTTCGATGGCTGCACCGCGTTGTTGCAACGCGAACGCAACGCGGTCCGATGCATCGTCGAGTTCGGCGCATGTCAGTTGAGTCGTTTCGTCGGCGACCGCCACGCAGTGGGGCGTTGAAACCGCATGAGCGGCGCTGAGCGACAGAACGTCCTTGCCCTCGATAGCCAACATGCGCCGCATTCGCACATCGGAAGTACCGGCGCAATCGAGCAGCGCAACGGCAAGCTTCGGATCACGCACGGCATCCGTCACAAGAGCCGCGAAGCTCGCAAGCCAAGCTTCTGCCGTGGCGGGATCGATGCAATCCAGTGCATAGGCAGACACCAGTTCGATGCCGCGCGAATCGACCGTGAAGTCGAGCGCGAAATCGAAGCGCGCTGCGAGGTCAGGACCGGGCGTTGCAATGGCGGACACGCCGGGCAATGCGGCTTTGATCTCCGTATCGAACTGCTGGGCGAACTTCACGCGCAGCCATTCTTCGCCGCGACGCACAGGCGGTTTTACAGCGTCCAGAACCTGATCGAAGGGCACGTCCTGATGACCGAATGCATCAAGCGAAGTCGCTCGAACGGAGTCGAGCAACACTTCGAACGACGCGAGCGGCTGAACCTTCGTACGCAACGCGAGCGTATTCAAAAACAACCCGATCAAAGGCGCGGTTTCCGCGCGCTGGCGATCCGCAACCGGCACCGCGACAACCAGATCCGTTGCGCCCGTCAGCCGATAAAGCCAGGCATCGAACGCAGCGAGCAGCACTGCAAACGGCGACGCATGTACGCGATGCGCAAGTTCGTGCACACCCATTGACGTGCGTGCACCCAGCCGCAACGACACCCGCCCTCCGCGATGATCGCGTTCCGCAGTACGCGTTCGATCGCAAGGCAGCGCAAGCGGCTCGGGCGCGGTATCGAGTTCCTTGCGCCAGAACTCGATCTGGCGCGCGCCCTCTACGCCTTCGACCACCTCCTGTTGCCACTGCGCGTAGTCCGCGTACTGGATCGGCAACATTGGTAAGGCGGGATCGCGACCCTCGGCGAACGCCGTGTAAGCGGCCGCGAGTTCATCGAATGCGCAGCGTGAACTCCAGCCATCGCTGACTGAGTGATGCACCGCGAGCATCAGCCGATGTGAATCGTTTGCGAACGCCACTAAATCTGCGCGCAGCAACGGGCCTTCGGAAAGATCAAAAGGTTTTGCCGCGTGATCCTGCGCGAGAAGGTCTGCTTGCTCGTCTTGCAGGGCGTCGTTCAGATGACGCAGATCAACGTGGCCGATGCGCACCGGCAACGTCGCATGGACGCGCTGCATGACGACGCCATCATCGTTCTCGACAAGAGTCGTACGCCACACATCGTGGCGCTCCATGACGTGATCCAGCGCGCGTTGCAGCGCCTCGGAATCCAGGGCGCCACGAAGCGCCCAATGTCCCGCGATGTGATAAGCCGATCCCGCATCTTGCGTCTGCGCAAGCACCCAGAAACGTTGCTGCGCGAACGACGCTGGCCGATCAACAAAACTCGCATTGGCCGGCATCGGTGGCATGCGTTTCAATGCGACGTGAACCAGGCCGGATTCACGCTCGCTGCTGTCGATCAACGCCGCAAGTGCATCGAGCTGGGGGTCATCGAATAGCGTATCGAGCCGCAGATTGACGTTATGTTCGCTGCGGATCGCGGCTTGCAATTGCATTGCCGCAAGTGAATCACCGCCGCGGTTGAAGAAGCGATCCGTGCGGCCAACAGGCAACGGGTCGCTCAAAATACGCTGCCAGCATGCCGCTAGCCACCGTTCGGTATCGGTTTGCGGTGCTGCATGGTTCGAATCGGTCTTGAACACCAGCGCCATTACCGCGTACCTCAAAGCCTCGCGATCAAGCTTGCCGTTGAGCGTGTATGGAAGATTGTCGAGGCGTGTGTATCGATGCGGCTGCCAGGCATCCGGCAAGCGTTGCTCCAGATATGCCTTGATCGTCGCATCGTCCAGCGCATCTGCCGTCACAATGCAAGCTGTCAGCACGGTGCGGCCATCGGTTGAATCGGTGAGCACGGCTGCATCGCGGACGAGCGGATGCGCTCGCAAACACGCGGCGATTTCGCCCGGCTCGACGCGAACGCCGCGCACCTGCACCTGATCATCGATACGGCCAAGATAGTCGTATGCGCCATCCGCCCGTTGACGCGCACGATCACCCGTTCGATAAATCCGCGCACCCGGCTCGCCGGATGCATCGGGAATAAAACGTTCAGCGGTAAGCGCCGCACGGCCGTGATAACCGCGTGCAATACACGCGCCGCCGAGCAGCAATTCGCCCACATCCCCCGCTTCCTGCGCACCGTCGATACCTACCACGCGTGGCCCGATAGCCCATCCGATCGGCAACGACGCATATGCGTCATCGCCGGCGAGATCGGGCGTGGCACGCGGCGCGACGGGCCATAACATCGGAGACATGATGGTTTCGGTCGGCCCGTATCCGTTCACGAGCCGCACGGCCGGGAACACACGCCGAACCGTATCGAAGGCATCCTTTGACAGCGCCTCGCCGCCAAACGCAAGCACACGCAACGACGCTGGCACGCCGGATCGACCGGCAAGCGCAGCAAACTCACGCAGGTAAGCAGGCGGGAAAGCCGCAATGTTCACCTGTTCGCGATTGATCATCGCGAGCGCGGCCTCAGGTGCGAACGGCGGCGGATCTGTAATCACGATGCTCGCACCCGCGGCAAGCGGAGCGAGCCAGCATTCATGCGCGGCATCGAAATTGACCGATGCAAAATGCAGCAAGTGATCATCCGCCTGAATAGGCAGGGCTGCCGTCAACGCGTCGCAGTGCGCGGCAAGCGGCCCATGCTCGACCACGACCGCCTTCGGCGTTCCCGTGGAGCCGGATGTATAAATCATGTATGCAGCGGCGCGTGGATGGACGAATATTTCATCGTTATCCTCACCAACCTCTACGCTTAACGACTCCCTCACGTTCGATACTGTCAAACAGTGCGCGAACCGCTGACGCATCATTTCATCCGCCGCAACGTCAACGATCCCATGCGTCAAACCCGCATCGTTCACGATCCAGTCGAGTCGGGCCGCCTGATGATGAGGATCGAGCGGAACGAACGCGCCCCATGTATGGCGACAAACGTTGGATCTGACCGATAAAAATGCGCCTGAGTAGTTTCCGACCCTTTCGACTGCAACGGGACCGGATCATCATAGCTGCGGTATGGAAAGCGGCATTTCCGTCGTCAGAT
>NZ_JBSIPA010000028.1:0-30170 GCF_053574605.1 Caballeronia sp. M23-90
TCGAGCGCTACGGCGCGCAGACCGTCGACGATCACGCAGCCTTCGTGCAGGCGATCGCAGCGGGACGCGTAAAGGCGGCGCCCCCGGAAAAATCCTGACGATTGGCTCGACAACTTATTCAGTCCCTATCGCACAAAAAACCGGGGACGGAATTGCAACCGATTCGATATCATTGTCATTATCCGTTTCAATGAATGGTCGCCCGATCAGAACGACTCCAGCTTCCGCGGCGTTTCGGCCATTCGTTTATGGATTTGATTCAATGGCACATCCTTTGCTGCCGATTCTTGTGAACTATTTACGGAGGAAGCGACGCATGAGCATGGTTCAGGAATTCAAGGCCTTCGCCTTAAAAGGCAACGTGATGGATCTGGCGGTCGGTGTGATTATCGGCGGCGCGTTTTCGACCATCGTCAATTCGATCGTGAAGGATCTGATCATGCCGGTCGTCGGACTGGCGACCGGCGGGCTGGACTTCTCCAATTTGTTCATCAAGCTGGGCGAGATTCCACCGTCGTTCAAGGGTAATCCCGGCTCGTACAAGGATTTGCAGACTGCAGGCGTCGCCGTATTTGGCTACGGGTCGTTCATCACGGTACTGATCAACTTCATCATCCTGGCGTTCATCATTTTCCTGATGGTCAAGTTCATCAACAGCCTGCGCAAGAATGAAGCGCCCGCGCCAGCGCCTGCAACGCCTGAAGACGTGCTCCTGCTGCGCGAGATCCGCGACTCCCTCAAGGGTACGCCGCGCGTCTGAGGTGGAACCTGCCACTCACATCCACGATTGATTCAGGCGTGATACATAAAAGCCCGCGATGCTTGCCGCGGGCTTTTTGTTTTGTGCTCGCACTGTTGCGGGGATGCCAGTTCGTGACATTCGCTTGAATTTTCCTCGCGATTTTTGGCGCAGCGGGGTTTCGTAGGTCTATTATTGAGACATGAATGCCATGCGAGCCGCAGCAGGGTTTTCGGCAGAATTCGTGCGGCGCTGCACGACAGGTCGATTGACCCAGGTGCTGCGCCCTTACCCTGAATCGCCGTGAACCCACCACTTCGATGTGCTATAAAAGATCGACGTGTCCAGACAAACGAGCGGCCCGCCAGACGGGAGTGGCCGCATGAGGACGCTGCGTTTTTTGCAATTCTTTTTCAGGCGAATTTTTATGTCCTTCCCGAAAAAGCGTAGACGCGCGAAGGTCGACGGCGATGAGTCCTTCCTCGCCGTGCTCAGGCATTTCAAGCCGTTCGGCCAACTCGATACGAAGATCGCACGTGCTCGCGCCCAGGATGAACCGGTGTTGTATGCACATGTCCTGCCGGGGCTCGATGTACTTCTTTGCAGCGTGCGGGGTGCGCAACCGCCCTATCCAGCAGTGGAGGAATTGCACCGGCGGTGTATTGAGTGCATCACCAATGCGTTGGAACAGCCGATCGATGGGCTCGAGAATGGCGGGTATTGGTATGAGGCTAATGGGTTCGGAATTCTGGTCTTTGCCAGCCGGGCCCGAACGCAGATTTTGAGCGAGTTTGGTGCGACCGCGAGTTCGCGGGTTAGACGTGGGGCCCGCAGGCAGGATGCGGGGGATGCGGCTTCGAGGTTGAGGTAGGGCGGGGGCGGGGTTTGTGCCGGGTTGTTGCTTTTCAGGTCTTCGCGCGTTCCGTCCTGGCTGATCTTTTTCGCACTGTTAGCCACTGTGCGTGGCGGCACTTCATTTCTTTTTCCAACGGCGAAAAAGAAACGAAGCAAAGAAAACGCCTTCCAACCGCTAATTCTTAAGTGTCCCGAGCGTGCACGTTTAACTGTTTGGTTCTTCAGAAGAACGCTCGACGCCGCAATTCAGAACAGTTGAACCCCTCCCCCTCCGTCAACAGATACCCACACGCTTCGCCACCAGTGCCTGTGGCAGTCAAATCGGAAACCCGTATTGCACGTATCAGCATGAGCGCAATAATGTAGATAGCGACAACCCTGCGTCTTGGCGTTATGTTCGCCTTGTTCTAGGCTCAAGACTTGCTGAAACACTTGGGTGCTACTTAGGCCCGCGCAGCGGACAGCGAACAGAACCGGGAGAATCCATGACCGATCACGTCTACAAACAAATCGAGCTGACAGGCTCCTCCACCCAATCCAGCGACGACGCCGTGCGCGTTGCGCTCGAAAAAGCATCGAAGACACTTCGCAACCTTCACTGGTTCCAGGTCACCGAGACCCGCGGCCAGATCGAAAACGGCAAGGTCGCCTACTGGCAAGTCACGCTTAAAGTTGGACTGCGAATCGACGATTAAGATTAATCGCGACGCAGACAACAAAGGCCGCGCTCACACCAGAGCGCGGCCTTTTCATATGACGTTCATATCGACCGGCGACTTATTTCGGCAACGCACCGTCCACGCCCTCAACGTACCAGTTGATTCGCTGCAGTTCCGGATCGCTCAGGTTCTTGCCGGCTTCGATCTTTACCGCACCGGCCTGATCCTTCACAGGTCCCATGAAGACATCCCATTTGCCGCTTTGCAATTCTTCGCGCTTTGCCTGAACCGCCTGCATCGCTTTCGCCGGGACAACGGCCGTATTCATGTCTTCAATATCGACCGCCTTTTGCGGCATGCCCAGCCACACCGGATCGGTCTTGACCTTACCCGCCAGAAGCTCCTCGACCATCATGTTGTAGTACACACCCCAGTGCGATACCACCGACCCCAGATGCGCGCTCGGACCGAACTTCTTCATGTTCGAATCCCAGCCAAATGCATAAACCTTCTTCTCAGCGGCCGTGGCGAGCGTCGCGTTCGAATCGGTGTTTTGCAACAGGACATCGGCACCCTGTCCAATCAGCGTTTCGGCTGCCTGCTTTTCCTTGCCCGGGTCGAACCAGCTATTGATCCAGATGACCTTCGTGTGGATCTTCGGGTTCACCGATCGCGCGCCCAGCGTGTACGCGTTGATGTTGCGGATTACCTCGGGAATCGGCACCGACGCAACGAAGCCCAACGTGTTCGTCTTTGTCACGTAACCGGCAGCCACACCCGCGAGGTATGCGCCCTGATACATGCGGTTGTCGTAGACGCCGAAATTCTTGGCCTTCTTATAGCCCGTCGCGGTCAGGAACGTAATGTCCGGATAATCGCGCGCCACTTTCAGTTCGAAATCCTGATAACCAAAGCTCGTACCCAGGATCACCTTGTTGCCCTTCGCCGCCAGGTCGCGAAACACGCGCTCGGAGTCCGCCGATTCCGGGACGTTTTCCACTCGCGTGATCTTGATCTTGTTGCCGTATTTGGCTTCGATCTCCTTCGTGCCGGCATCGTGCGCAAAGGTCCAGCCTGCATCGCCTGGATTGGAGAGGTAGACGAACGCAATGCCGGGTGCATCGGCGGCCTGCGCCGGGGCGGTCACCATCGTGGCGGAGAGCGCGAGCATCGTGCCCACGGCGCCTGCCGCGCCCAACGTATTCAGCCAGCTTTTCTTCATCGTGATTCTCCTGTCGATGTTGTTTATAAATCGTGGTGCAAAAAATGGGATGGCAAGCACCCTTAGCTCGCCGCGAAAAACGGCTTGCCGAGCGAGGCCGGAGCGTTGAGCTTGATCGTGTTCGGATTGCGCGAGATCAGCACCAGCACGACGATGGTCGCAAGGTACGGCAGCATCGCGAGAAACTGTGTCGGAATCGGTACGCCGATCGCCTGTGCATAGAACTGCAGGGCCATCACGGCGCCGAACAGCAACGCGCCGATCAGCAACCTGCCCGGCCGCCACGTCGCGAATACGACCAGCGCGAGCGCAATCCAGCCGCGCCCGGAGGTCAACTGTTCCTGCCACAAATGCAGGTAGACGATCGAGTAATAACCGCCGGCAATGCCCGCCATGCCGCCGCCGAAAAGCGTCGCTGCGTAACGCACGCCGACCACGGGAAAGCCGACCGAGTGCGCAACCGACGGCGACTCGCCAACCGAGCGCAGCACGAGCCCGGCGCGCGTCTTGTACAGAAACCAGCCGATCACGCCGAACATGATGAACGCGAGATAACCGAGCGGCGTCAGCATGAAAAACGCCGGTCCGATGACGGGAATGGAAGCGAGACCAGGTATCGGCAATACGTCGATGGAAGCGCGCACCGCCGCCGACGTATAAGGCTTGCCGATATACGCCGAAAACCCGATGCCGAAGATCGTCAGCGACAAACCCGTGGCGACCTGATTAGCGAGCATGGTGATGGTGAGGAACGCGAACACGAGCGACATCAGTACGCCCGCGACGATCGCGCCCACGATCCCGAGCCACGGATTGCCGGTGATCGCGGTGACGGCATATCCGGTGACGGCGCCCATCAGCATCATGCCTTCCACGCCGAGGTTCAAAACGCCCGACTTCTCCGCGACAAGCTCGCCCGCGCCGGCGAACATCAGCGGAATGGCCGCGACAACGGCGCTCGATGCAAGCGAACTGGCTTGATTGATGTCCATATGCTTTTATCGACTTATTTATGAATGCGCGTGCGCGACGACCCGGCGGCGCACGCGATAGTTGACGAACAAATCCGCGCCCAAGAGACAAAACAGCAGCAAGCCCTGGAACACGCCGGCGAGCGCTTGCGGCAATTGCAGCGACGTCTGCACCGCTTCGCCACCGAGATACAGCAGCGCCATAAGAAGACTTGCCAGCACGATCCCGACAGGATGCAAGCGCCCGACAAACACAACGATGATCGCCGTAAAGCCGTACCCCGGTGACCACCCGGCCTGCAACTGGCCGATCGGCCCGGCGACCTCGCCCATGCCGGCCAGACCGGCGAGACCACCGCTCAGCAACAGTGAAGTCCAGATGGCTTTTTTATCGGAGAAACCGGCGTAGCGGGCGGCGAGCGGCGCAAGACCGCCCACGTTCATCCGGTATCCCGCGAAGCTCTTCCTCATGAACAACCACACGAGCGGAATCGCGATCACCGTCAGGAACACCGATGCGTTGATCCGCGTTCCCTTCAGCCACGCCCAGCCCCAGTCGCTGTAGAGACGCGGGAATTGGGCGGCATCGCTGAACATGGCCGAGATAGGGAAATTCATGCCTTCCGGATCTCGCCACGGACCGCTCACCAGATAGATCAGCAATTGCGTCGCAACGTACGTGAGCATCAGGCTCGTCAGGATTTCGTTGGTGTTGAAACGGCTCTTGAGCAACGCGGGGATCGCCGCCCAGACCATGCCGCCGATCACCCCGCCGATCATCATCAGCGGGAGGATCCACCAGCCGGTTGCATCGGGGAGATGAATCGCGATACCGCCCGCGACGATCCCGCCAAGCAGCATCTGCCCTTCCGCGCCGATGTTCCAGACGTTCGCCCTGTAGCCAACAGCAAGCCCGAGCGCGATCAGACACAAGGGCGACGCTTTCAGGACAAGCTCGGACCAGCCATTCACGTTCGACAACGGTTCGATGAAAAACCCGTGCATCGCGCGCAAGGGGTCTTGTCCAACCAGCGTAAAAATCAGGAAGCCGATGATCAGCGTCAGCACGGCAGCAACCACCGGCACCGCGAGTTGCATGGCGCGCGACGGCGTAGGCCGCGCTTCGAGTCGGTACGGAAAATTCATGATGTCGATGCCGTGGTGTCGAGGGCGGCGGGTTCGGCGCGGTTGCCATCGAAGAGACCCGCCATGAAGAGGCCGATTTCTTCTGCGTTGGTGAGGCCGGTTTCGCGAACCGGAGAAAGTTTGCCGCGGGCAAGGACGGCGAGGCGGTCGCAGATATCGAAGAGTTCTTCCAGTTCCTCCGATATCACGAGGATCGCCACGCCGCGCGCGGCCAGATCGAGCAGTTGCTGCCTGATGAAGCCGGCTGCGCCGACATCGACGCCCCATGTCGGTTGCGCGACGACGAGCACCTTGGGCTCCTGCAGGATCTCGCGGCCCACGATGAACTTCTGCAAGTTGCCGCCGGACAGGCTTTGCGCGAGCGCGCCGTTGCCGCCGCAGCGGACATCGAAGGCGCTGATGCAACGGTCGGCGAACGCGCGCATGGACTTCGTGCTGATCCAGCCGCCCCGCACCATATGTTCGCGATGCCCGGTCAACAGCGCGTTTTCCGCGAGTGACATGGCCGGCACCGCGCCGCGTCCAAGCCGCTCTTCGGGCACGAAGGCGAAGCCGAGCGCACGCCGGCCACCGGCGCTGTAGCGCGCGGCTGGCTGGCCCACGATAGTGATCGCATCGGGCGCGATGTGTTTATCGCGGATTTCGCCCGAAAGCGCGGCAAGCAACTCGGCTTGTCCATTCCCCGACACCCCAGCGATGCCGAAAATTTCTCCTGCATGCACGGAGAACGAAACGTCCTTGAGCGACGTGCCGAACGGATCGGCACTCGTGACCGACAAATTCCTTACCGCCAATTTCACCTCGCCCGGCGTGTGTTCGCGCCGCGTGTAGTCCGGCAGCGAGTGGCCGACCATCAATTGCGCGAGCGATGCGTGCGTTTCCTTTCTTGGATCGACACTGCCCGTCACACGGCCGCCGCGCATCACCGTCGCGGTCTGGCACAGCGCCTGGATTTCATCGAGCTTGTGACTGATGTAGAGAATGCTGCAGCCTTCGGACGCAAGTCTTCTGAGCACCGTAAAGAGCTTCTTCACCGCTTGCGGCGTCAACACGGACGTCGGTTCGTCCATGATCAAGAGCCGCGGGTTCTGCAACAGGCACCGGACGATCTCGACGCGCTGCCGTTCGCCTACCGCCAGGCTATGCACGTGGCGCTGCGGATCGACATCGAGTCCGTAGTCCGCCGACACCTCGCGGATGCGTTTGCTCAAGGTCTTGAGATCGAATTTATCGTCGAGCGCGAGCGCAATGTTCTCGCCGACGGTCAGCGTATCGAAGAGCGAAAAGTGCTGGAACACCATGCCGATACCCAGCTTTCGCGCCGCTGCCGGACTGCCGATCTCGACCGTCTCGCCGTTCCACTGAATCTCGCCTTCGTCTGGCCGCACGGCGCCGTAGATGATTTTCATCAACGTCGATTTACCGGCGCCGTTCTCGCCGAGCACGGCGTGGATTTCACCGGGTTCGACGACGAGCGTGACGTCGTCGTTCGCCTTGACGGCGGGATATTGCTTGCTGATGCCGCGTAGCGCGAGGCGCGGAACACGCGCACCGCCCGGCTGAATGGAAGAGGAAATAGCGTCGCCCATATGGACTCAGAAAGTGCGGAAATTGCGCAAAACCGGGGTAACCGGTCAGGCGGCAACGGAAACAAGCAGTCTGCGAGGAAAAGATACCCAAAATGGTGCGGGGCGTCGATTGCTCAAAATAGTGCGCGTGATAACGCCACGTTGAAGTCACTTCCAAGCAACAAACGGCTGTTGCAAAGCTTGCAACGAACTTGCTTTCGGGTATGTCTGTCTTGACGCCATAAATGTGTCATATTAAAAACAATATGTCCCGCACCTTGGTCTATCAGCTAGACCGTATATTGGAGAGAACATGAGTCAGCAACGCGAAGCAATCGATACTTACTTGTTACGCGTCCTGCACACCCTTCTCATGGAACGCAGCGTCACACGCGCGGCCGTGAAGTTGAATCAGTCGCAACCCGCCATCAGCGCGGCGCTCCGGCGTCTGCGCGATATCACCGGAGATCCGCTGCTCGTGCGCGGCAAAGCAGGCATGGTCCCGACCGAATACGGTCTGCGCCTGCTCGAACCCACGCAAAACGCACTGCGCGAGATCGAACGCATCAAGGTCCAGCAACATAATTTCGAACCGTCGACTTCGGTGCGGTGTTATCGGATTGGCTGCCCGGATTACCTGAATGTGTTGTTCGTGCCCACCGTGGTCGAGCGCTTTCGCATTGCTGCGCCCAACGCCACGCTCGAATTTCATTCGCTCGGTCCCGCTTTCGACTACGAACTCGCGCTGGAAGAAGGCAAGCTCGACATCGTTGTGGGCAACTGGCCCGAGCCGCCAGAACAACTGCATCTCTCGAATCTTTTTGTCGACAAGATCGTGTGCCTTGTCAGTTCCAATCATCCGTTTGCGCGTCGCGGCGCGCTCACACTCGACCAGTACCTCAACGCGCCGCATCTCGCGCCCACGCCTTATTCCGTGGGCCAGCGCGGTGCGATCGATGTCCATCTGGCACGCGAGCGCCTCAAGCGCCATGTGGTCGTCACGCTGCCCTACTTCAATCTCGCGCCGTACGTGCTGATCAAGTCGGACCTCGTGTTCACGACCACCCGCCTTTTTGCGGATCACTACGCGAAGTTCCTGCCGCTGACCGTGGTGCCCGCTCCGCTCGATTTCCCGCCAATGCAGTATTACCAGTTGTGGCACGAGCGCTGCCATTACTCCGACGAAGTACGGTGGCTGCGTCACCTCGTTGCCGATGCCACGCGCTCGCTGATCGATGTTCCCTGATCCTTTCCCGAGACCCTAGCGGGCCATTTCCATCAGCTTTCCCGCCAGCCGGTTATGACGCTCGACGATCGGACCCAGATCGACGGTCGTCAACTGACCGTGACGCACGACCACCTTTCCATCGATGACACTCGTCGCCACCTGCGACGGCGCGCAGAAAACCAGCGCCGCGACGGGATCGTGCAGCGCGCCGGCGAAAGCGTGATGGCTTAGATCGAACGACACGAAATCCGCGGCCATGCCCGGCGCCAACGCGCCGATATCGTCCCGGCCCAGTACTTTTGCGCCGCCAAGCGTGGCGATCTCCAGGGCTTCGCGCGCGCCCATGGCGTCGGGACCAAACCCCACGCGCTGCAATAACATGGCTTGCCGCACTTCGGCGACCATCTGTGCACCGTCATTCGATGCCGATCCATCCACGCCGATGCCCACGCTCACGCCCGCATCACGCATCGCACGAATTGGCGCAATGCCCGATGCCAGCCGCATGTTCGAACACGGACAGTGCGCCACGCCCGTCCCGGTGCGTCCAAACAATTCGATACCCGCGCGGTCGAGCTGCACACAATGCGCGTGCCACACGTCCGGTCCGACCCAGCCCAGATCCTCGGCGTATTCGGCCGGCGACATGCCGAACTTCTCGCGGCTGTACGTGACGTCATTCACGTTCTCGGCGAGATGCGTGTGCATCGATACCCCATACTCCCGCGCCAGTACAGCCGAATCGCGCATCAACTCGCGGCTCACCGAAAACGGCGAGCATGGCGCCACGACGACGCGCAGCATCGCGTAACGGCCTTTGTCGTTATATGTCGCGATCAGGCGCTGCGTGTCTTTCAGGATCGCGTCTTCTTTCTCGACCACCGAATCCGGCGGCAATCCGCCGTCTTTTTGCCCGACGCTCATGCTGCCGCGCGCCGCATGAAAACGCATGCCAATTTGCTGCGCCGACGCAATGCTGTCATCGAGCCGCGCGCCGTTCGGGTAAATGTAGAGGTGATCGCTCGACGTCGTGCAGCCCGAGAGCAGCAACTCGGCCATGGCGGTGAGCGTCGATACCTCGATCATTTCCGGCGTCAGGTTCGCCCAGATTTTGTAGAGGCTCGTGAGCCAGCCGAACAACTCGGCGTTCTGCGCTGCCGGCACGGCCCGCGTCAGGCTCTGGTACATATGGTGATGGGTGTTGACGAGACCCGGAATCACCAGATGGCCCGCCATGTCCAGCACTTCGTCTGCGTCCTGCGGCAACTCGCTCGTCGGCCCAACGGCCACGATCCGGTTGCCTTCGATAAACAATCCGCCGTCGCGAATCTCACGCCGTGCGTCGTCCATGGTCACGAGCACCTGCGCATTCTTTACCAGCAAGGTTTTTTGCTTCTGTTGCATATTGATCTCCGCTGCTTCACTGTTTTCCGAGGGCGCGAAGATAACACTCGACTTCGCGTATTCACCCGGTTACCCAGCGTCGATCGCCGTCTTCGGGATGCCAGCCAGCCGCGCTGTGCAAGGCCTCACTGTCACAAGCCAAAAAGCCCCTGACAATGCGAACGCCGCCATAGTTGTCTTCACAGACTCAATATGATGGTGAATTTTGGCGCAGGTAGCATCGGCGGGAAGCGATGAAAAAGGGTTGGAACGCATGGCCGTTCTCGCCCGCAATGCAGGGTTTTCGCTCATGTGCTGCGGATTATCTTGCTTATCGCGGGCGTTATGATCACGGCAACTTTTTACAATGCTGAACACGGCGCGCATCCACTCACGCCGACGGGTATGTAGCCACGATTGTGGAGCCTCGATCCGCCGCTGAAGTCTGTTCCAGACGGTTCGATGCGCAGCCGCTCCTCGCACACTACAAGGACAACGCGAATGGGCAAGCTAACAACCCACGTACTCGATACCGCGCACGGCCGTCCCGGCGCCGGCATCAAAGTCGAACTCTTCGTTCTTGCCGGTGAAACCCGGCGTTCACTTCTCACCACCCAAACCAACTCCGACGGGCGTTGCGACGCTCCGTTGCTTCAGGACGATGCATTCGTCACAGGCGAATACGAGCTCGTGTTCCACGCAGGCGATTATTTCGCTGCCAGTGGCGTGACGCTGCCCGAGCCTCGATTCGTGGATCGCGTGGTGCTGCGTTTCGGTGTGGCCGATGCCACCTCGCACTATCACGTGCCGCTGCTTGTATCGCCATGGGCTTACAGCACGTATCGCGGAAGCTGAGGTTGATCGGAGTTTTGCTCAAGAGCTGGCCTTTGAGGCTTGATTAAAGAATTCGTGGTGGAGACGTTTCATGCAAGGTTTTATTGTTGACTGGCTTAATCTCGCGTTGCGCTGGCTGCATGTGATTGTGGCGATTGCGTGGATTGGCGAGTCCTTCTATTTCGTGGCGCTCGATAACAGCCTGAAACCGGCGAAGGATCCTGCCGCGACGAAGCGCGGCGTATTCGGCGAATTGTGGCACGTACATGGCGGCGGGTTTTACAACATGCAGAAGTACACCGTCGCGCCGGAGAACATGCCCGAGGATTTGCACTGGTCGAAGTGGCCTTCGTACACCACGTGGATGTCCGGCTTCGGGCTCTTCATGGTGTTGTATCTGTTCTCGCCGAGCACGTATCTCATCGATAAAAACGTGCTCGACATGGGGCCGGTCGTTGCCGTTTCGTCAGCGCTGGGTTTCCTGCTTGCGGGCTGGATTGTTTATGACTCGCTGTGCCGCCTGCTCGGGAATCGCGACCGGTTGCTGGGCATCTGTGTTGGCGCTTACGTGATCATCGCGGCGTGGTTGGCATGTCATGTGTTCGCTGGACGCGCCGCTTATCTGATTACCGGCGCGACGCTTGCCACGATCATGTCGGCGAACGTGTTTTTCGTGATCATCCCCGGCCAGCGCAAGATGGTCGATGCCATGCTCAAGGGCCAGGTGCCCAATGCCATTTATGGCAAGCGCGGCAAGCAGCGTTCGGTGCACAACACCTATTTCACGTTGCCGGTGGTGTTCGTGATGCTGTCGAATCACTACGCGATGACTTACACGCATCCGTATAACTGGGCCGTGTTGCTGATCATCATGCTGGCCGGTGCGCTGATTCGGCAGTTCTTTGTGATGCGGCATCGTGGGCAGGTGTTGTGGTATTTGCCTGTGATTGGCGTGTTGCTGATGTTCGGTGCGTTTGCGTGGACCATGCCGAAGGCTGTGCCGACTGTTGCGCCAGTGGCGGGTGCGCCGGTTGTGCGGGTTGCCGATATTGAGCCGATCCTGCAGCAGCGTTGCGCGACCTGTCATGCTGCACATCCCACGATGATGGGCGCCGCGCCCGCAGGGGTTTTGCTTGATACGCCGGACGCTATTTCGATGAACGCGCAACGGGTCTATCAGCAGGCTGTGGTGCTAAAAGCGATGCCGCTTGGGAACGTCACGCAGATGACCGATGCCGAACGGGCCAAGATCGCTGCTTGGTTTCAAGGCGGGGCTTTGAAGTAATTTTCGTTCGCACTGGTTTGGTATGTTGCGCGGGGCCTGGACGGCTGATGGCAGTAGCTCGGTGCTCGGTTATGCCGGGTTGCTGCTGTCCAGGTTCTCGCGCGGTTTGTCTTGGCTGATTTCTTGAACACTATTAGCCACTGTCCGTGGCGGGACTTCATTTCTTTTTCCAACGGCGAAAAAGAAACGAAGCAAAGAAAACGCCTCTCAACCGATGGCTCATAAGTGTCCCGAGCGTGCAGTTCCAATCTGTTTGGTTGTTCAGAAGAACGCTCGACGCCATAACCACCGACACTTGAACCCCTCCCCCTCCGAACTCTTACATCCACACGCTTCGCCACCAGTGGTCTCGGGCTAGTTCCAATGCACATAGGACTTGGTATGACCGAATCCTTCGTTTGCGATCTATGGCTTGATCAAATGTTCGCTTAGTTAGCTGAGCCTCTGAAACACCTTCAAACAAATCCAGTAAAGCAAAAAGCAGCGGCACGGGTTGAACCGGCTCGCTGCTTTTCGTTCACGCAAATACTCTAGTCAGGTACGACCGAAGTCCTCGTCCATCAACCAGAGCGATTCTTCCAGTTGCTGCTCATTGAGGTTGACCCCATCCCCACCACGATCAACCACGATGAAGTCGCTCACTTCATCAAGTGCAATCAACGGGTGATGCCAGACTCCTTTCGCGTAATTCACGCCCTGCCACCCGCGCGTCACAAACGCGCGAATAGCAGAAGGTTTCAACTCGCCAGCCGGCGCCACCACAACCAGGTACGGGCGATCGTTGAGCGGCACAAACGCCTGACTTCCCAAAGGATGCCGCTCAAGCATCGATACCTCGAACGGCAGCACCCGCGGCTGCCCGCGGAACAGGTTCACCAGCGTCCGTCCACCTTCGTCTTCCACATCGATACGAGCCAGATCATGGAAGCGCATCGTCGTCCCGAGGTTGATCGGGATCTGCTTCGCGCCCTCGAGCTCGATGACTTCGCCGAACGGCTCGAAGGCTGCCTTGGTCAACGGTTCAACTGCCAACTTTTTCATCGCAGGACCTGCTTCATCATGAACTTCACGCCAGCGTGCCGAACAAGCGCAACCGCGATACGCCACCATCCGGATAAATGTTGAACCGCACGTGCGTGACAGGGCCCAGTGCAGCAATCTCTGATTCAAACCCGTGCTGCTTGTCCATCTGCAACTTCTGCTCGCCAAGCAGCACCGGCCAGAACATAGCCTGCGTAACGAGCGAACTGTCGGTTCCACCCGTCACATACGCGGCCTGCAGCGAACACCGGTCAGGATAATTGCCCTTGAAATGCGCGGTATCGACTTCGATTTTCTTGATCACGCCCGGCTGCGCCAACGCCACGATGCACCAGTCGTTGCCCGGCTCACGACGACGCCGCGTTTCCCAGCCATCGCCCATGTTCACGCCGCGGCCCGGCATCAGCAAGGTCGACGCCAAGCCGAAATGCTGATTGTTCGTGCCAACCAGATACGCGCCATTTTCCATGGCAGCGAGATCGAACAATTCGCTGCGGCTCGCACTGCTCCAGTCGAGCTGCGGCTGACCATAGACGCGCAACCGGGCAATACCGCCATCGGGATATATGTTCACGCGCAAATGCGTGAACGGTTGTTCGTTCGCGACATCCACGTAGTGATGCGTGTTGCCCTGCAACGTCATGGACGGCACGACCTCGGTCCACTTCGTCGATTGATTCGGCGCGCCATCGGCTACATGCGCGCCTTCAATGGACGCCGCCGGCGGGAAGTT
Source organism: Caballeronia sp. M23-90 (assembly GCF_053574605.1). Classification (NCBI taxonomy): domain Bacteria; kingdom Pseudomonadati; phylum Pseudomonadota; class Betaproteobacteria; order Burkholderiales; family Burkholderiaceae; genus Caballeronia; species Caballeronia sp. M23-90. The sequence continues at coordinate 13,665 of NZ_JBSIPA010000028.1, forward strand.
GCCGGTGAAGTGGCTCGTGTCGATATCGAACCCCTTGATCACGCCCGGCCGCGCCAGTTTCACCACACACCAGTCGTAACCACTCACGCGCTTGCGGCGCGTTTCCCAGCCGTCCATCCACTTGCCGTTATCGTCGAATTTGCCCACGATGAAAACAGCCGGCTCCGGATTCAACATGCGCTCTTTGGGCGCAAAAAAATCGTCGCTGGCTTCGAGCGCCTGCGCGCCAAGCCGCGGGTCCGCGAGGTTCACATAACGGCGCGTGAATTCGGGAGCGTTGGGATCGAGTGTCGGAATGGACATGAGGTTCCTTGTATGAGTTGAAGGCGGCGCGCGGACATCAGGCGACGATCAGATCGTCGAGCCTGAAGCGCGCTATCCGGTAGATTTGCTGCAGACTTTCGCGCAACTCGACATCGCGGCTGTTATTCAGCCGCGCCTGGAAGTTCGCGATGATGCCGTGACGATCAAACCCGCGCACGGCCAAGATAAAAGGAAAACCGAACTTCTCACGATAGCCTGAGTTGAGCGCCTGCAAGGTGTCGAACTCTTCCTGCGTGCACAGATCGAGGCCCGCACCGCTTTGCTCACGCGTGGACTCGTGCGTGAGTTCGCCACGCACCGCAGCCTTGCCCGCAAGCTCGGGGTGAGCGTTGATCAACGCAAGCTGACGCGCGTCGCCGGCGTTATCGACTATGGATGCCATGGTTTTATAAAGCGCATCGACGCTCGCAAAGGGTCTCTTCGCCACCGCCTCTTCCGCGACCCAGCGCGAGTGTTCGAAGATGCCGGACAGCGCGCCAACGAAATCGTCCGCGTTCACGGCGTTAAGCTGTTCTAGTGTCATTCGTGCAGTCGTCATCACGCGCTCGCTCCTGCCGTACCTTCATACGGGTGATGTTCACGCCAGTGGCGCGCAATGTCCACGCGGCGCGTGACCCACACGCGGTCATATTGTTCGATGTGGTCAAGGAACCTCTGCAGCGCGCGAAAGCGCCCGGGACGCCCGAGCAATCTGCAATGCATGCCGATGGACAGCATCTTCGGCGCCTCGCTGCCTTCTTCGTAGAGCACGTCGAATGCATCGCGCAGGTACACGAAGAATTGTTCCGCCGTGTTGAAACCCTGCGGCGTGGCGAAGCGCATGTCGTTGGTATCGAGCGTATAGGGAACGATCAGTTGCGGCGTTTTTGCGCCGCCGCTTACTTCCACGTCCATCCAGAACGGCAGGTCGTCGCCGTAATAATCCGAGTCGTAGAGAAAGCCGCCGTGCTCCGCTACCAGTCTGTGCGTATTGGGACTGTCACGTCCCGTGTACCAGCCAAGCGGTTTAACGCCCGTTACGCGCTCGATGGCTTCCATGCCCAGACGCATATGCTCCGCTTCCTTCTCGGGCGACATATCCTGATAGTGGATCCATCGATATCCATGGCACGCAATTTCATGCCCCAGCTCGACGAATGCACGTCCCAGATCCGGATGACGTTCAATCGCCATGCCAACGCCAAACACGGTCAGCGGCAAGCCGCGCTTTTCGAACTCGCGAAGAATGCGCCACACGCCCGCCCGCGACCCGTATTCATAGATGGATTCCATGCTCATGTGACGCGACGGGTAAGCAGCCGCACCCACGATCTCCGACAAAAATTGCTCGGATGCCGGATCGCCGTGCAGAACACAGTTCTCTCCGCCCTCTTCGTAATTCAGCACGAATTGCACGGCGATGCGCGCGTTCCCGGGCCAGTTCGGCTGCACGGGATGCCGGCCATAGCCGATCAGGTCGCGTGGATAATTCGATTGGTTCGACATGGCTGGATCAGTGCGTGAAAGTCGATGGGGCCGCGCACGGTGCCTAAGGACCCTGCATTGGACCCTGCGCGACGATAGTCCAGTTTAGCGAAAACGCATCGCCGCGCCCATATTCATACGCAGATATTGCGGGTCAGGTGACAGGTATGTTCTGCGCACGCCACCAGGGTCATTTGACTCATTCAGGACTATAAGCCGCGAGGGCGCCGTCGTATTGTTTAGCCAAGGGGCGCGCATAATCGCCGCGCTTGGCAGTTTTAAGCCTTAGCGAAATTAACGCCTCCGCCCATTTGACCGCAGTCGTCACGCCCTCGATTACCGGCGCGCCAATTGCATCTTCAATCTCGCGACAAAACTCTGCCATGCCGGCGCACCCCAGGACGATGGATTCCGCGCCATCTTCCGCTAACGCCTTGCGACATTCATCGATGATGATTGCGCGCGCTTCGGAACCTGGAATGTCGAGATCGAGCACGGCGACATCGGTTGCGCGCACGTTCTTGCAAAAGCGCTTCATACCGTATCGCTCGGCCAGATGCCACGACATCGTGCATGTGCGCCTGAGCGTTGTCACAACAGAAAAGCTCGGCGCAATCACGCTTGCTGCATGCATTGCCGCTTCGGCTATCCCTATGACAGGACCGCTTGCGAGTTCGCGCGCCGCGTAAAGGCCGGGGTCGCCAAAGCACGCAATGACATAACCATCCATGCCCTCTTTCTCGCCCTTTTCTATTTCCTGCAGCAAGGCCAGCGTTGCAAGCGCCTCATCGTAATAGCCTTCAATGGACGGTGGTCCCATCGACGCGCTGACCGAGATGACTTCCGTCCCATCCGATGCCACCTCTCTAGCGCAGCGATCCATTGCGCGTGTCATGCGTTCGGTCGTATTTGGATTGATCAGTTTGATGCGCATTTATACCTTCTTCCTTGAGCGTACGGAAAGCACCAGTGAAATCACGTTCATGCCACGCTACACCATGCGTGGCATGAATTTTTTTCAGGAAAAATTCGACACTGATTTCTTGTCCGCGATGATCCAGTAAAACAAGGCGCCCAATCCCGCGCCAATGAACCACGAGAAGTTTGCCGAACCCTGCAACGCCGGGATCATCACGCATGCGACCGCAATCGCAGCAGCCGGCAACAAGGCCGATACCGCGCGCCAGTTCACGCCATTGGTGTACCAGTAACGTCCTGTTTCAGAGGTCGTGTACAACTCTTCCACCTTGAACTTGCCGCGCTTCATCAAGTAGAAGTCCACGATCAGCACGCCATACAACGGTCCGATAAAACTGCCCAGTACATCGAGCGTGTAATGGATCACGGCGGGGTTGTTGAAGAGGTTCCATGGCGTGATGAAAATCGACGCCACCGCCGCCATCATTCCGCCCATCCGCCAGCTGATCAGACGTGGTGCAACATTCGAAAAATCGAAAGCCGGCGAAACAAAGTTTGCGACGATGTTGATACCAATGGTCGCTATCGTGAAAGTCAAAGCGCCGAGGATGACGGCCGTCGGTTGATCGATGCGGCCCACGGTTTCGACGGGGTCGGTAATCAGTTGACCGAACACCGGCAAGGTCGCGGCGGTCGTCACGACGGTGACCAGCGAGAACGCGAGAAAGTTGACCGGCAATCCCCAAAAGTTGCCGCGCTTCACGCTCTTATAGCTTTTGCAGTATCGCGAGAAGTCGCCGAAATTGAGCATCGGTCCGGAGAAGTAGGACACGACCAACGAGATCGCCGTAATCATGACCGGCACCACTTCCATGCCGTGATACTTGACCCCGCCCAGGTTCAATCCGATATTGCGCCAACCCGCACGCCACACCATGTAACCGGCAAGAATGAACATCACGATGTACACCGCCGGCCCCGCGAAGTCGATGAACTTCTTGATCATCTCCATGCCGCGCCAGAACACGACGGCTTGCAGGACCCACAGCAGCATGAACCCGGCCCAGCCCAACGCGGACAAGCCCGCAAAGCCGTGATTGTGGACATCGGCGTAAGGCATCCATTGCGGCATGAATTTCAGCAACACGATCACGAGCGCGCTGGAAGCAAGGAACGTCTGGATGCCATACCACGCAACTGCGATCAGCCCGCGAATCACGGCGGGAAGGTTCGCGCCCAGCACGCCGAAGGTCGCGCGGCAGGCAACCGGATAAGGCACACCGGCCTGTTGACTCGGCTTGGCGATCAGGTTGCAAAGTACATTGACGATACCGATTCCAACCAGCAACGAAACCAGCACTTGCCAGCTTGTCAGGCCCAACGCGAACAGACTTCCTGCGAAAACATAACCGCCTACGCTGTGCACGTCCGACATCCAGAAAGCGAAGATGTTGTATGCGCCCCAGGTCTGGTGCTTGAGCGGCGCGAGGTCGTCGTTATAAAGACGATCGCTATATCCAGCCGGATATTCTGGATCGCGGTCCGAATCTTCGTAAGGGGGTATTGCAGCACTGCCAGGGGTCGCACTGAACTGAACCATGACTTCTCCTTGAATGAACTCGGCAATGGCGCCGCTTAAGATCGTCGTTGAGGTCGTCAACTTCTACGGCTTCGTTGTATGGCTACACGGCGCCTTCGCACAGGTTCGCGCGCGGCGTTCTTTTGATCGATTCATTTAGCAGTCCAAACGCATACAGACGTTGCGCGGACGCAATTCAACACTTCAACACGCGCACAAAAGCGCATGCATCCAGGAAAAGGCACGGTCAAGTCACGCATTCGTTCAATGCGGACCTTAAGATTCACTCGACTTTCAATTAAGGCTTATCGCGGCGCGCCCATGCTTAAGGTCGCGCGGCAACACACTTCTTTCAAGCGCTCTTTTCGCGCTCGGCGGACTTCGGTTTGGCGAAGACTTCATGCAGATCGACTGCGCCGCGAGCGGGCCGGTCGAGCATTTTCATTTCCACGTCCTGCAAGTGACGCGCCATCAGTTCGGCGGCTTTGGGCGCGTCGCCGGCGTCGAGTGCGGCCAGGATTTCCTCATGATCCTCAAAGCTGCAGGAGCTCCGGCCAAGCGACTCATACAACGCCGATATCAGCGTGGAGCGCGCCACCAGCCCCGACAGGCATTCGCACAAGACAGTGTTGCCGGTAAGCTGCGCGAGCTCCTTGTGAAACTCGCCTGACAACCTTATCCACGATGAAAAATCGCGGCTTTCATATGCTTTGCGTTCACGTCCGATCGTCGCGCTGATCGACTTCAGCCTGCGCGTGCCGTGTCCGCTGCAAATGCGCTCGACCACGGCCATCTCGACGATGCGCCGCATCTCGAACACTTCATGGACCTCTTGCACCGACGGACTCGCGACAAATGCGCCCCGGTTCGGCTCGAGATCGACCAGACGCTCGCTCGCGAGTTGCGCCAGCGCCTGGCGCACCGTACCGCGCTTTACATCGAATACTTCGCACAACTGCGCTTCTGTCAGCTTGGCCGCAGGCGCGAGACGATGTTCGAGGATCGCATCACGGATGTTTGCCGCGATCGATTCGGCCGTAGCCGCAGCAGCCGGAACCGCATTGCCAATGACGCTTACCTTCGATAAAGCTTTCATTTTGTCTTCGGACATGATCGCGTTCGCCTGTATGTGTTGCATCTTATGACGGACATAAAAACTGTCAACAATTTCTCGTGAAATTCGGTCGCCTGCGGGAGGTCACGCTACTCAAAAGCAGTCCAGAGGCCTGCAGATGAAGGCTCGGGAGGCCTTATCAGGTAAATCCCTCACTCCGTGCGTCCCCAATATTGTCAACAATATTGGGCACAAAACCCGTGCAAATTTGCCCAAATCCAGTGCGTTCAAATGAAAAAAGCGCCCGACTGGGCGCTTTTCAGCTGACCTTCGAACGTAGTCAGGACAAATGCGGGTAATCCGAAAGCTTCATACTGAAACCACTTGGTCTCGCGACCAGATGCGCAGTCGCGCCAAAAGGCAAGGTCAGCAAATCCGGCACGTGTCCGAACTGCAACCCGGTCACGACCGGAATCGCGACCAGCGATCGAACCTGCTCGACCATCGTCTCGAACGTGTATCCGTTGTCGTATTCCGAGAGTTTGGCGCTCGTGAACTGACCCAGTACGACGGCTTGCTGCCGCGCAAGAATCCCGGACAAATGAAGCTGATAAATCATTCGTTCAACGCGAAACGGATGCTCGTTGACGTCTTCGAGAAACAGGATCCCGCCCTCGACAGGTGGCATGTACGGTGTGCCGATCAACGAAGCGATCATCGCGAGATTGCCGCCCCAGAGCATGCCGGTGACATCGGCGGATTGCGCTTGGTGGACGTCACTCGTCACCGTGAAAGATCGCTTCGTGATCGCTTCCCAGAAGTGATCCATCGTGAATGCGCTCAGCGCTTCAGCACCAAAATCGGCAGTGAGCATCGGCCCGCCGAAAGTCTTGATGCCGGCGCGGGCGAACAACGCAAGCTGGAGGGCCGTAAAGTCGCTATGGCCGACCATCACCACGGGCTGATCACGCAAGCGGCGTTGCAAACCGTCGTAGTCGAGACCATGAAGTATGCGCGACGCACCGTAACCACCTCGCACTGCCAGCACGATTTCAGGCAAAGGCCGCGACGGATCGGCAAGCCGGTTGATATCCGCTGCGCGCTCGCTATCCGTACCGCCAAACCGTTGGTACCGGCGCCACGCGGACGACGCATTCTCGAGCGTATGTCCCTGCTCCTGCAGACGCGCGATCGCGCGTTCAACCGGCTCCAGAGCAGGATAACCAGAAGGTGCAACGAGATCGATGGTGCGTGCGCGAAGGGTCATGGGCGAGGTAAAATTGGATCGGCGGGATCAGGCGTGGCGGCGTTGCGGGCATCGCGTGCCGCCTTGGTTTCGCGCCGGCGTTCGGCGAAGAAACTGCGCAGCGCGTTGGCGCATTCGTCGCCGAGCACACCGCCGGTAACGGTCGTGTGATGGTTCAGGTTGCCGATGGCAAATGCATCGACGACACTGCCGCACGCGCCGGTCTTGGGATCGTGCGCGCCGAACACCACGCGCGCGATGCGTGCATGCATGATTGCGCCGGCGCACATGATGCAGGGTTCGAGCGTGACGTACAGCTCGCAACCGGGCAAGCGGTAGTTTTCGAGTGCGATGGAAGCGGCGCGCAACGCAGCCATTTCAGCATGCGCCGATGGATCGTGTGCGCCAATAGGATGATTGAAACCGGTCGAGATGACTTCGTCGCCGCGTACCAGCACCGCACCCACAGGCACTTCGCCCAGCGCACGCGCTTTTTCGGCGGCGGCCTGGGCAAGCGCCATGAACCGACGGTCACGCTCGTCCGGGGATGCAGGCTCGGAAACGGCTGTCACTTCTGCCCGGCCTGATCGTGCGTGGCAACGTCTGCGGTCTTTTCCTGCTCCGACCAGCGCTCGGACAGACGCTCCGCAATGCGCCGCCGATATTCGAGCGGCACCACCGTGCAATTGCCGCGCAGCGATTCAAGGGCCATGTCGAGCGCGAGCATCTTGGCTTGCAGCTTGAGACGTGTCGCCGGATCTTCCGCAACGCCTGTTTCGTTTTGCAGATCACGCAACGCGCGCAGATGTTCGACAGCAGGAGGCACGAAACCGGCGTTTTTCATAATGCGGTTGGCAACACGCACTTCTTCGGGAACCAGGGCGTCGTCGTCGAACTCGAGGGGCTCGCCCGCGCCAGGCAGATTATCGAACTCACCGCGCGCGGCTGCGGCCGAAATTCGCTGTTCGACCAGGGCATCTAGCAGTTTCATCGGCGTTTTGGGTGTCGGCGACCGGCTTGTCGAATGTCATTCTTAAACATGTTCGATAAAGCGGATCGAGCCGGACTGTCACGTTTTGAGGGTTACGCTTCGCGGTAGCGGGGAAAAGCCGGCCGCGTGCATAGCCGCGCAGGCGATCCCGGCGTCACACGCTTCGGGGATGCCACCAGCTAATCTCCCATTCTATCAGGCGCTCCGGGTCGGGCTGAATCCTCCGTTCTTCGCGTATAACCTTGCGTTGCGAGCAACAGGCTTCGTGTGTACTCATGCGCCACGGTTTGCTCGCGCACCGCTTCGACCGAAAGCTGCTCGACGATATCGCCATCGCGCATCACCGCCACCCGCTGGCATAAAAATCCGACCACCGCCATGTTGTGACTGACGAGGATCATCGTGAGATTGCGTTCGCGATGCAGCCGCCGCAGCAGATTCAGGATTTCCGCCTGCACCGATACATCGAGCGCGGACGTAGGTTCATCGAGGAGCAGCACGCGCGGCTCCACAATCAACGCGCGTGCGATTGCCACGCGCTGACGCTGCCCGCCCGACAATTGATGCGCGTACCGGAAGCGAAATGCCGGGCCGAGACCAACCTCGCGCAACGCATCCAGGATGCGTTCGTCCTGGCGATCCATGCCGTTGATCGACAGCGGTTCGCGCAATGTCTGGTCGACCGTGAAGCGCGGATAAAGCGAGCCGTACGGGTCTTGAAACACCATCTGCACTTCGCGCCTGAACGTGCGGTCGACGCGCTCACCGAGGACGTGCCGGCCGATCCGCATCGAACCGCCTGCAATGGGCACGAGTCCGGTCAGCGCGCGAAGCACTGTCGACTTGCCCGAGCCCGATTCGCCCACAAGTCCGAAGACTTCGCCTTCGTTCACGTGAAAGGTCGCTGCGCGCACGGCATCGGCGAAACCGGTTTTGGTCTTGAAGCGTACCTGCACCGCGTTTGCATCGATCATCGCGCGGCCTCGGCGAACCATGCAGCGTCGCGTTGCAATACCGGCAACTGGTCCGGCGGGTTGCGCAGCGGTGGGCTCGCTGCAAGCAAAGCACGCGTGTACGGGTGCTGCGCATTCGCGAGATCACGCGCCGCGCACGTCTCGACCACGCGGCCGCCGACCATCACCATCACGCGGTCGCAGAACGACATCACGAGCGGCAAGTCGTGGCTGATGAAGATCAGACCGGTGTCGTGCTTCGCGATCATTTCGTCGAGCACCGAGAGCACTTGCATGGAAACCAGGACGTCGAGCGCGCTGGTGGGTTCATCGGCGATAAGCAGTTTGGGCCCCGACGAGACCATCATCGCGATCATCACGCGCTGGCCCATGCCGCCTGAGAGCTCGTGCGGATAAGCGTCGGCAACCCGCTCCGGATCGCGGATATGCACGGCAGCAAGCGCTTCGACAATGCGCTTGCGCATTGCCTTCCCACTAAGCCTCGGCGATTGCCGCCCGAATGCCTCGCGCATTTGCTGCGCGACGGTCATCACGGGATTGAGCGAATACTTCGGATCCTGCAGGATCATGCTCATCTGCGTGCCGCACAGACGGCGCCGGTCTTTGGCGCTCAAGGCAAGCAGGTTGTGATTGTCGAGGCGCATTGCGTCGGCCGACCATCGTGCAGATGTTGGCAGAAGTCCGAGCAGCGCGCGTCCTGTCAGCGACTTTCCCGATCCCGATTCACCGACGATACCAAGGCGTTCGCCCTTTGCCAGCGTAAGTGAAATGCCTCGCACGGCTTCGGTCAGCGTGCCGTCGTGGGCTGCGAACGCAATGCGCAGGTTATCGATTTCGCAGAGGGTATCAGCGTGCATGTCAGCCTCCTTGACGGGGATCGAAGACGTCGCGCAGGCCATCGCCGAGCAGGTTGAAAGCAAGGCTCACCAACAAGATGGCGATGCCCGGGATGGTCGCGACCCACCAGGCGTCCAGCAGCACGCCGCGCCCAGACGCCACCATGAAGCCCCATTCCGGACTGGGCGGCTGCGCGCCGAGCCCGAGGAAACCGAGCCCCGCGACAGTCAAGATGATGCCCGCCATGTCGAGCGTCGCACGCACGATCACGGACGACGAGCACATCGGCACGATATAACGCAACAAGATCCGCATGGACGACGCCCCTTGCAGGCGCGCGACATGGATGAAGTCGGCCTGGACGAGCCGAAGCGTTTCGGCACGAGCAAGACGCGCATACGGCGGCCATGCAGTGATCGATATCGCGATGACCGCGTTGATCACGCCCGGTCCGAGCGCTGCGGCAAACGCGAGCGCCAGCACGATCTTCGGAAACGCGAGCGCGATGTCGGTGAGACGCATGAGAATGGTATCGACGAAACCGCCGCAAAAGCCTGCCGCCGTGCCGATCAGCAAACCGACGGGCACGACCAGCACGACCACCAGAATAGCGATGCTCAACGTCAGTCGCGATCCGATCACAAGGCGCGCGAGAATGTCGCGCCCAAGTTGATCGGTGCCGAACCAATGCGAAAGCGAACCCGGCGGCAGCAAGCGATCACCCAGTACCTGACGCAACGGATCGTGCAGCGGAAGCCACGGACCGATTGCAGCGAACAGGATCAGCAAGAGCAAAATTGCAAGGCCGAACACGCTCAGTGGGTTGCTCGCGAACCGTGTCCATCGCCTGTATGCCAATCCGAGCGCGGCTTGCCTGCGGGACGCGGGCGTGTCCGTCAAGAGCCACGCCTGCCATTCCTTGCGCGGTTTCGTCATTCGAGTGGAATCACTGGATGGAAGCACGTCATGAACCTTTGGCAGTCATCGGGCGCGTGGATCGAATACTTTGTACAGCGCGTCCGTCAGCAAGTTGAGCGTGATGAACGTTGCGCCAATCACAAGCGTGCTGCCGAGCACGGCGTTCATATCGGCGTTGAGGAGCGCGCCCGTGAGATACGAACCGATACCCGGCCACGCAAACACGATCTCGGTCAGCACCGAGCCTTCGAGCAGGTAGCTATAAGCGAGCGCGATCACCGTCAGGAGCGGCACCGCGATATTGCCAAATGCATGACGCCAGATCACGCGCCGTTCGCTCAGCCCCATTGCCCGCGCCGTGACAATGTATTCCTGGCTCAACTGTTCGAGCATGAACGAGCGCGTCATGCGGCTCAGGTAAGCGATGGAATAGAACGCAAGAATGCCGGCAGGCAGGACGATATGCGAGAGCGCATTCTTCAGCACGTCCCACTCGCCGGCAATGATGGAATCGATCAGCAAACTTCCGGTATGTGTATCGACCATGCCGTCGTAAAGCGGATCGATGCGACCCGGTCCCGAGACCCAATGCAGCTTGGCATAGAACAAAAGCAGGCCCATCAGCGCGAGCCAGAACACAGGCAGTGAACTCCCCGCCAACCCGATGAATCGCGCCACATGATCGATCCAGCGGTTATGCCGCACTGCCGCCACGACGCCGAGCGGCACACCGATCACGATGCCCATGAAGGTGGACAGGGTGGCGAGTTCAAGCGTGGCTGGAAAGACGCGTTTGATGTCGTCGACAACCGGATTCGACGTCAGCAGCGACATGCCGAGATTTCCATGCAGCACATCGCGAACGTAGATTGCGAACTGCACGATCAGGGGCTTGTCGAGCCCGAGCGAGAGCCGCGCCGCCGCGTAAGCCTGAGGCGATGCGCGCTCGCCAAGCATGGCGAGCAACGGATCGATCGGGATCTTCCGCCCGATGAAAAACGTCACCCCGAGCAAGCCGATGAACGTGACAACCAGCATCAGCAGCCAGCGTACGAACAGCCATCCCCGGCGCACGCCTGCATGATTTGCAAGCGCGCGGCGTGCATGTTGGGAGACTGTTAGTTGCAGATCCACGCTTACTGCTTCTTCAAGTCACGGTAGGAAACAAGATCGAAGATCGGCCCGACTTCCAGTCCCGTCACCCCAGGCCGCGCCGCGACCTGCGAGACCTTCTGGAACATGATCACGAATGGCGACCTGGCGAGCACTTCCTTTTGCATGACCTCATAACGTTGCGCGCGTTTTGCCGTCGATGATTCCTCGAGCGCCGCCTGCGTCTCTTTCGTCAATTGCGGAATGTCCCACGAATTGCGCCACGCGAGCATCTTGAAGCTGGAGTTGTCGGAGTTGTCCGGATTCCATGCGAAGCCTTGCGCGTTGCTGTGCGGATCGATGTAATCGGCCGACCATTCGCCAATGTAGATGTCATGCTGGCGCGTGCGATATTTGCCGAGCGTCTGTTTGTTATCGCTGGAAATGAGCTCTACCTTGATACCGGCCAGCGCCAGGTTGGCTTGCACCGCTTGCGCTATTTCGCCATAAGGCGAGTCGTTGCGCACATCCATCTTGACGGCAAAACCGTTCGGCAGACCGGCCTTTGCGAGCAGCGCTTTCGCCTTCGGGACATCCTGGTGGTACGGGTTCGTGTTAAGCGCGCCGAGAAAACCTTCGGGAAGAAACGTCTCGTGAACCTTGTACGTCGTGCGCACGATGTTCTGCTGGATGCCGTTGTAATCGATGAGCCATTTCATTGCTTCCTGCACCTCCGGCTTCGCAAGATTCGGGTTCTTGTTGTTCAGCCCGAGATACATCAGCGTAGCTTGCGGCACGGATGTCACGCGAATCGCGCCCTTCTTCGTAAGCGTGGCGAGGTCGTCTGAACTCAGGTCACGCGCTATGTCGATATCGCCATTTTCGATCATCAGACGCTGACTGGATGCCTCGGGCACATGCCGCATCACGATGCGCTTCATGGCAAGCGGCACGCGATAACCATCGAAACGCTGCAGCACGATGCTGTCGTTCGCGGTCCATTTCACGAGCTTGTAGGCACCCGACCCCGCTTCATTCGTCTTCAGCCATTCGTTGCCGAAATCGTTGCCCTTCGCGTGCGATTCGAGCAGCTTTCTGTCGAGCACCGATGCCGGCCACGATCCCAGCACGTTGAGCACGAAGGTCGGCGCGTACTTCTGGTCGGTCGTGACAGAGACGGTTGTATCGTCGATCTTCTTCACGTTCTGCAGCGCGTTCGCCTTCGTGAGTCCAATGCCCGCGAGCACCGCCGCGGCGCCCTTGTCGAGCAACGCGGTGCGCTGGATCGACCACGCGACGTCGTCGGCGGTGAGCGGGTTGCCCGAGTGGAACTTGAGGCCGGACCGGATCTTGAACGTGAACGTCAGGCCGTCGGGACTCACGGCCCATGATTGCGCAACATCGCCGTTGAAGCGCGCCGGGTCTTTCAGATCGACACGAATCAGGCGGTCGTACGTGTTCGCCACATATTCCTGCGGCACCAGTTCGTAGATCTCGCCCGGATCCAAGGTGGTGAATTCGTCGAGCAAGGTCGCCATCACCAGCATGTCCTTGGGCGTAGCCGCATAGGCGGAATTCAAGCCGCCCAAAGTCACCGTCAAGGTCGATGCCACCGCGATGGCTGCCAGCGCGTTGCGCAAAACACGTTTCATACTCGCTCCGTGAAAGTTGATCGCTGTACTTGGTGCGCCCTTACATAAGACGCAAAGGGCCGCTGTCCGCATTGTCGATGACTGGAAGTTCACGCGAGCCGGGCAATTCGTAATGCCACCACTCGCTTGGAATATGCAAAAAACCCGCGCCATGCATGACGCCTAGCAAAAGCGTGCGGTTGCGCTGCACATGCTCGGGCAAGCCAGAGTGAAAGTGTTCGGATGCGACCGACATTTCGTCGAAAGCCGTACCCATGTCGAGGTCGTGCCCGTCGGCACCGACAAGCGTGAGGTCGACTGCCGTCCCGCGGCTGTGGTTCGAGCCGCGCTTCAGGTCAGCGATATAGGTGGGGTCGGGCAGGAAGTCCCAGAGCACTTGCTGCGCTTGCGGAGGCCGGTAGGCATCGAAGATCTTGAGCGTCATGCCAATGTTTCCGGCAAGCTCGACAGCCTTTCTCAACGCCGCTTCAGCGGGGCTCAGCAGCAGGCAGTGCGCCGCCTTGTAGATCGGCTTGCCGGTGAGATTGCGGTCTGTGGCGTAGACCAGGTCGATGGCGACGCCATGTGTGGCGGGAGTGATTATCAGCAAACGGTGATCGGGCATCGGCGGTATTGGTTCGAAGCTCACGAAGACGTGCGGTGCCGTTATTGTTTATCAAAATGAATGATTTGGGGGCGAATGTGCAGACACACCACACTCGGTGTCACAGCTTGCGCCCGTGGTTGACCGTATTGGTCAACACCAGGACAGATTAAACCTCGCCAAAAATCCGCTGTTGCGACTCTGCGGGGAGCCGGGATCTGGGATCTGGGCTTGCGGGAAGAGAACTTCTATCGAAAGCGATTTCACGCATGCGTTGAATCGCTTTCGAAACGCCGGGCAATTACTGAGCCATGGCCCCGGATGCCGGATGTGCCATGCCCATTGCATCGTGCTTTTTCATCTTGTCGCCCTTCTTCATGGAGTCTTTCGACATGGAATCCTTGGACATCGAGTCCTTCGACATGGAATCCTTGGACATCGAATCCTTCGCCATTGAATCGTGTGCCATTGCATCGCTTGCCTGGGCAAACGCCATGGAGCCGCTCAATGCGAGTGTTGCTGCGAGTGCTGCCGTGATAAACAGTTTCATATGGACCTCTTCTCAAGTAACAGTAGCCGGCCGAGCCGGGGTGAATCGAAGTACCTGACGCCGCAATGCAAGGTGCATGCGTGCAGTCAGGAACCTCCGAACCAGTTGTAGCCCTGATCAACCCAATAACCGCCAGGGAACGTGTTGGTGACGAAAATCTCCATGATGTGTTTGGGATTCTTGTAGCCGAGTTTGGTAGGCATCCTGAGTTTCATCGGATAGCCATATTTGGGCGGCAGAAGCTTGCCGTCATACGTGAACGTAAGAAGCGTCTGCGAGTGCAATGCCGTCGGCATGTCGATGCTCTCGTAGTAGTCATCCGCGCATTTGAAGCCCACGTATTTCGCAGATGTATCGGCGCCTACGCGCTTGAGGAACTCGGAGAACGGCGTTCCGCCCCAGCGCCCTATCGCGCTCCAGCCTTCCACGCAGATGTGGCGTGTGATCTGCTCGGCTTTCGGCAACGCGTAAAGTTCAGGCAAGGTCCAGGTCTTCTTGTCCTGAACGAGACCGCTTACTTTCAAGCGAAAGTTGGCACCATCGACTTCGGGAACGTCGTCAACGCCGTAGAACGCATTGAACGGAAACGGCCGTGTGATTTGCGCTTCCGTATAGGTGGGCGCGAGGCGGTTAGGATCGAAGAGCCAGCCTTGCACGGTATCGTTCAGGCGCGAGACGCGGGACAGGAAGGTCTCGACGGACTTGTCGTCGGAGATGCTGCAACCAGTCAGCATCGCGAGGCCACCCAGCGTAACGATGCGCTTGCCAAAAAGGCGCCGCGAAGGCATGTCGAGTTCACGCTTCACGTCGATGATCAGCGACTCACGGTCTACAGTCATGCGGTTTGGCTTGATGGGTTTCATGATCGATTTTCCAGAGGCTTTGCTTGGGATCGGTGGTTGAATCATCGGCCGCGAATCATGGTGAGGAGCGAGCGCGGCACGAGCGAGACCATCACCAGATGCACCATGATGAACGCCGCCAGCAGCGACATGGCGCAAAAGTGGACGACGCGCGCGAAGTCATATCCGCCCATCAGGTCGCGCAGCAGAGGAAGTTGCACCGACTTCCAGATGGCGAGACCCGACAGGACCAGCACTGCAATATCGATCATCACGAACAGGTAGGCGAACTTCTGTACCGCGTTGTACTTGCCCGGATCGGCATGCGAGAGGTGACCCTTGAGTGCTTCGATCAGGTCATGAAAGATCGTGCGCAGCGACAGTGGGAAAAACTTCGTTCTGATGCGCCCCGTGGCGAGGTTCATCGCGAGGTAGAACAAACCGTTGAACACCAGCAGCCACATTGCCGCGAAATGCCATTGCAGCGCGCCGCCGAGCCAGCCGCCCAACGTTATTCCCGGCGGGATCATGAAGCCCTTGAATACTGGTGATGCGTCGTAGATCCTCCATCCTGACAGCATCATCAGGATCACCGCAAGCGCGTTGAGCCAGTGCGTGGTGCGCACCCATGCGGGCTGGATGACTCTCGCAGGACCCTTGATACCGCGTGCTGCATGTGTCGTGTTCATAAGAGATCCTGTGCCGGTATCGGAATGCTGACCTTGCCGATCAGCCCAATGCTTACTAATTCGCCGGGGCTGCATAAGCGGTTACACCGCTCGAAAAATTGTTTCTGCGAAAGCTTTCATTCACAGACAAACGTGTGTCTGCAAGTTAGTTCGTCAGAAACCGATGGCGGGTTACAACGGAATATCTTTATTGCCGGCAGTGCGACTCAGGCGATTACGTAAGCAAACATGCAGGCGTAAATCGCTCTCGCGGGACACGATTGCCATCCCGGATTTCATCGGATACCCTGAATCGATCACGCTAAACACAGACGGCCGGCCATTGCGGCCCCGCTTATCGCTCTTCAATTCCAGGACGCCATGATCCGCTTTTACTTTCACCCCACGCCGAACCCCGCGAAAGTCGCGCTGTTTCTCGAAGAATCGGGACTGGCGTACGAGGTTATCCCCGTCGATACCAGCAAAGGCGAACAGCATCTGCCCGCGTTTCTGAGCGTCAACCCAAATGGCAAGGTCCCGGCGATCGTGGATACGGACGGCCCCGGCGGCCGCGAAGCGCGCGTATTCGATTCCAGCGCGATCCTGCTATACCTCGCCGAGAAGACCCAGCGCTTCGCCGGCACAGCGGCAGACCGGCCCGAACTCCTCTCATGGCTGTTCTTCATCAGTTCGGGCCTGGGGCCGTTTTCGGGTCAGGCCGTGCATTTCCAGCATGCCGCGCCGGAGAAACTGCCATATGCGATCAACCGCTACAGGCGGGAAATCGAACGTCATTACCGCGTGCTCGACGAAA
>NZ_JBSIPA010000290.1:0-8328 GCF_053574605.1 Caballeronia sp. M23-90
ATGTGAATATCTTGACCGCCGGACGGCGCGGACCCACATTACTTCAGGACGTATGGCTGCTCGAGAAACTCGCACATTTTGATCGGGAAGTTATTCCAGAGCGTCGAATGCATGCCAAAGGAGCAGGCTCACGACCGTCCGGTATCTGGCCGGCAATCCATGGAGTGCGGTCACCGATCCGACGACGATCACGCGCGAGGTCGAGGTGCATGTCGAGCGGGCGCTATCTACCGATCTCTGGACCCGGGTGCGCGCTGAACTGGATGCCAGATGCAACGGCGAAGATCTGGGCGGCTTGACGCCGACCGAGGACGAAGCGCGCCAGTGGCGCATCGCGCGTGCGGCGATTTTATTGATGGGGAACTCGGGCGTGCGGCGTGATGAAGCGGCCAACGCTCGTCGTGAAAATTTGAGTGTCGCGGTTGCCACGGCGGCCGGCTCGCCGACCAAATCGCCGACTGACTCGTCAACCGGCTCAGCGGCCGAGCAACGTCCGGTGTGGGCGCTTGGCGTCATCGGCAAACGCCGCAAGCAACGCACGGTGCCGGTGAACGTGGCGACCGTCGCCGCGCTACGTGCGCACTGGGCGGATCGGGAACTAGACTTCGATGCGGCGTGGGCGCAGGGTCCTTTGATTGCGCCCGTCGTAATCAACGGGACCGATGCGTCGCTGGCTAAACATCGCGATGCGTCGTGTGGGGAGGACGGGGCGTCCCACCGGCCTCATGCACCGTATGCGGCCGATGCACTGGCGCGCCTCGTACGCGAGTCGGTCAGACGCATTGCCGAGGGGCTATTGCGGGAGGGAGCGCTGTCCCACGATGCGCACGTTAAACTGCTGGCCACCTCGGCGCACGCGTTCCGTCATACTTTTGGAACCCAGACGGTTGCCCGCGGTATGCCGATCGATGTAGCGCAACGGATTCTCGGGCACGCGTCGCTGCAGACGACGTCGATCTATGTTCAGGCCGAGCGGCAGCGCATGCTCGAAGAAGCGGCAAAATACTATTCAGAAGATGGCGCCTAGCGTACGCGTGTTACTGCGACTTCTCCGACGTCGAGGAATAATGCCGGAAAGATGCTCGTAAATTGCGATCGCGAACGAGAATGGACCACCGGAGTTCACAGTGAGAAGAAGCGCCGAAAACAAGTTGATTGTTGTCGCAGTGCGCATTGATCCGCAGATCGAGCAACGACTGCGTCTGCTGGCCGAGACGACGGGGCGCAAGCAGTCGTTTTTTTCTGCAGCAGATGATCGAGCGCGGGATCGACGTCATCGAAGAAACTTGGTTGCCGCACGAAACGCTTGATCAAGTGCGAAGTGGCCGAATGCCAGTGTCACAACCCAGCGGAGGCACATCCGATCTCTTTGGCGATGTCGTCGGCGATGAACGCTAGGTTAAACCAGACTTCACCAGCTTATTATCAGCGTATCGGGTGCTCGGAGCGCAGGCAGCAGGACGACGCTGTCCCTCAAAAGCTTGCCCGACAGAGGCAATGTCCGTTTCGCTAACTTTGGCAGAGGCGATGGTATTGCGCAGGTGATCCGACCACGCTCAACCCATCGGCCGCCGTCAAATCTGTTTCTCTTTTCGCGCAGCGACTGCAACGGTGGTCGGCGAATCCGAAAGTGGAACGAAACGTCGTGTTTCGCCGTCAAGCGCATCGATGCGACCCATTTCGATATCGTAGACCCAGCCGTGCAAATTCATGCGCCCTTGTTCGAGCGCGAGCGCCACCGATGGATGCGTGCGCAGATTCGCCAGTTGCGCGATCACGTTTTCGCGTACAAGGCCGTCAAGCTTCGCGCGAGGCGTGTCGAATTGATGTGCCGCGTTGATTGCTTTTGCAGCGTCCGAGTGGCGAAGCCAATTAGCGACAGCCGGCAGATGATCCAGACACGCACAGCGTGAAATTGCACCCATCGCACCGCAGTCCGAGTGGCCGCAGATTACGATGTCCTGAACCTCAAGCACTGCGACCGCATATTCAACGGTGGCCGAGACGCCGCCGGGTTCAGGACCATAGGACGGAACGATGTTACCGGCATTGCGGATCACGAATAGTTCGCCCGGTTCCCGCTGGGTCAGGAGCTCAGGCACGACACGGCTATCTGAGCAGGTGACAAACAGCGCTTTCGGGCTTTGCGTCGTCGCGAGTTGCCGAAAAAGTTCGATCCGTTGCGGATAGACCTCACGTTGAAATCGCAGAAAGCCGTCGATAATCTCACGCATTGAGTCCCTTCACAGTCAAATGTCGGATGCGGGCACCGGGGTTCGGTACGCCATCGCACCGGTGTGACCGCTATTATCGGCGACATCGTGGGTGGGTGTCGATCGACGCCGCCTCAAAATTCCCGACTTGCGCAATGCATGTCTCGATCTCTCTTGTGGCTACCATTTGTCTTCCGCTAGCTTGGAAAAAGCGATGCAGGTCGTCTCGACGTTGGCTGCAGCCTTTCAATGGTTCAGAGTCGATGCGGAATTGATAGGCGGTCAACGGCCAGGCACGGACCTTCGACCTCAATGCGAAAATCTCCGACAATCGAATCGACCTAGCGATACTCGAAAAGACGCTAGCCCTCACCGAAACGTTCCCTATTATCGAATCCGCCGCCAATGAACATCTTCTTTGCGCATACAACCCACCGGATCGGAGCGCGCAGCGGCAAATCTGCCATAAGCCTAAGGGTTAACTGCTCTATTGAGCAGGTGTAAAGCCTAAGTCAATGTAAGTCCTGCCTGATATAACATGCCGAGAAAGCAAAAAGGCGCTGGGTATTTTGAGCGCAACTTAATGGACTAACGGGAGCTTCATGCAGCAAAGACATATTCCGGCATCAGTTGCGGTGGCATTGGGCTTGCCGATGGGCTGGCTGCTCAGTAGCATCGTGAGTAGCTAGCCAGCCGGAGGCGAAGCATGTCGATGCGACTTCGGTTCCTGCTTGACACGAATGTATTAATTCCCCTCCAGGATACCTACCAGGTTTTGGAAAGCAACCTGGCCAACTTTGTTCGACTTGCCGGGCTGGGCGGTCACCAGTTGCTTTATCACGCCGCGACGGTTGCAGATTTTAAACGCGACCCGGACAGAGCGAGGAAGCACCGAAACCTGGAGAGATTGGCGCAGTATTCGATGCTGGACCACGCGGCGCCCTGTCCATGGAATACAGCCGAAACTTCGCCGAACGACGCATGCGACAACGAAATCCTGTACGCATTGGAATGCGATGCGGTTCATGCTCTCGTAACCGAGGATCGTGGAATTCATGTGAAGGCGCGTCTCAGGGGTATTGGAGAGCGGGTCTATACAATTCAAACTGCCGAAGACTGGCTGCGTCGACTGCACGAGCCCCGGCAGATAGCGTTACCGAATATCGAAGATGTCCCACTTCACAGCCTTACCCCGATCCTGGCATTGCCATTCTTCGATAGCTTGCGTGACGGATACGGCGGCTCGGAATTTGACGAGTGGTTCAGACGCAAGGCTCGCGAGAATCGCAGAGCGTGGGTGTATCAGGACGAGAATGGCAGGCTGGCGGCGATATGTATCTATGCCGTTCAGCATGACGAGCAGATCACAGAGGCCGGAACCAAGCTGGTCGGGCCTGCGCTGAAACTTTGCACATTCAAAGTTGGCGAGACCGTTCGCGGCCGCAAGATTGGTGAGTTGTTTCTGAAGGCATCGTTCCGTTACGCGACGGAGAACGCGTGCGAGCACGTGTTTATTCACGCGAACGCGGAGAGGCACGACTATCTCATCCGGCTTCTTCAGGACTATGGGTTTGGCGAAATAGGCACGTACATGGGTGATTCTGTGCTCGTGAAGGAACACCCCAAGAGTGCACCGAACTTACCGGCGCTACCCGCGCCCGAATACAACCGCCGTTTCTTTCCTCACTTCCGGCGGGACCGATCTGTCCGAAAATTTATCATCCCGATCCAGCCACCATTCCACGATACGTTGTTCCCGGATTACCATCCGCATCAGCAACGTCTGTTTGCGCCACCCAGCAGCGTGGGCAATGCGATCAAGCTTGCCTATCTTTGCCATGCACAGACGAACGCAATCAGCGCTGGGGACGTGGTTCTCTTCTACCGCACGGGCGATGAGAAGGCCGCCACGTCGATTGGTGTGGTCGATCGGTTTGATGTGCTCGCCGACGCAGCTAGAATCGCGAGCCTTGTCAGTCGCCGCACGGTCTACAGCCAGCAGCAGATCGTAGAGATGGCAACGCGGCGGACTAAAGTTATCTTATTTCGACTCGTTGAACACCTGCCGGACCCAGTGCCGTATGCTCGCCTTCAGCAGGAAGGCATCGTTGGCCCCATACAATCCATTCGTGAACTTCAGGATGACGCTTTTTCCAGAGTGCTCGCAGCCGCAGGGCGGTAGGGCCGTGTTGCTGTCGATCAAACCGAAATATTCCAATCTCATTCTGTCGCGCGAAAAGCTTGTCGAGTTTCGCAGATCGTGGGCGCGGGAAGACGTCGGGCTGATTGTGATCTATGCCAGTTCGCCGCAACAACGCCTTGTGGCAACAGTGCCGGTCGAGGAGGTCATTCACGCGTCTCCTAGCAAGCTCTGGGAATACTGTCGGAGTCACGGCGGTGGTCTTACAAGGCGAGAGCTGTTCGACTACTTCTCAGGTAAGTCAAAGGGATACGCGGTCATACTAGGGAAGGTTAAGAGGATGCGGAAACCCATCGATCCTGGATCACTTATAGAGAATTTCTCGCCACCACAGTCGTTCCGCTACCTGACAGAGGTGGAATTGAAGAGCATTGAATCGGCCGGCTCGTGACCAGAGATATCTGATGACCATATTCGTTGCCGGAATGCATGGCGTTGGGAAGACGTTTCTTGCGAAGCCAGCGAGTGAGCGGCTTGGTCTTCTCCATGCTACCGCGAGTCAGCTCATCCGGAAGGAGCGAGGCGCCGCCTCATGGGACGCTAACAAGCGCGTGGACGGGATCGACGAGAATCAGCGCGCTCTAGTTGCTGCCGTCTCGCGCATCCAAGCGACAGGCAGGACGCTCTTGCTTGACGGACATTTTGTGCTGCGTGGTGGCGACGGCGAACCGGTGTTACTTGCGCCAGAGGTCTTTCGTGACTTGGCGTGTGTGGGCGTCGTGCTCCTTGAGGCGAGTGTCGAACAGATTGCGCTGCGACTACAGGCTCGCGGAGACGAATCATGGGCTTTTCAGCAAATCGCACGCTTCATCGCAGAAGAGAGCAAGCACGCAGAACGTGTGTGTTCGCATCTGAACATTCGGTACCGGAAAATCGAATCGCCGACGCCTCGGTGCTTCGATGAGACGGTTGCTACGCTGATGAAATAATAGCTGCTTTAGCGCACGTGCGAAGGCGCAACAACCCGGTACGTGCGTGGTTTGGAATAGCCGAACGCCTCATTGCATTTCGCCGGGATAGGTAGGAGGAGCCGTGATCTGAATTAGCGCTTGCATGCCTAATGTGATCGAACGGACAATCGAACAACGACGCTGGCCAGACAGATACAAAGGAACTAACGGGAACCATGGACGCCAATACGCGCAAACTCGAACGCATTTTTGATCAGACCGTCACCTACCAGGTGCCCCTATTCCAGCGGCCTTACGTGTGGAATTCCAAGGACAATTGGGAGCCTCTCTGGGAGGATATCCAGTCACTTCTCGATAGACATCTGCGTGGTGTAGTCGTACATCCTCATTTCATGGGTGCAGTCGTACTTGAACAATTGCCAAATTCGGTTGGGTCCATTGAGACCCGGCAGGTAATCGACGGGCAGCAACGCTTCACCACTTTGCAGATCTTTCTGATGGCGGCGAGGGACCACGCAGCACACTGCGGCAAAAATAAATATCATGATCGCTTCTTGGATCTGGTCGAAAACAAACGCTCCAAGATCGATCGCGACGAAGAACTTTATAAGGTCTTACCGACGAACAGCGATCGACCGGCATTTAGACTTGTTCACGCGGCTGGCTCACCAGACGCGCTGAGGGACGCACTGGTCAACGAAGTCGCCATTGATGAAGGTAGTCATCGTATCATCGACGCGTACAACTACTTTTACGTCAGCTTGGGTGGATGGCTTTCGGGGGCAATGGACGACGCCGACGACGCTGGGACGCTGGGGAAAAAGTCGCTTGATCAGCGCCTCGAAACGCTGTGGCATGTCATCAAGGAATGCCTTCAACTTGTCGTGATCGATCTGGATAAAAACGATGAGACGCAAGTCATCTTCGAAACCCTGAATGCTCGCGGCGCTGATCTGCTTCCAGCAGATCTAATCAAAAATTTTCTTTTTCGAAAAGCGGTAATCGAGGGCGAGGACGTTGAGCTGCTCAACACGAAATACTGGCAGAGCTTTGAGTCCGAGTTTTGGCGAGAGGCGATCAAGCAGGGGCGTCTAAACCGGCCAAGAATCGATCTCTTCATTAGTCACTATCTGACCATGATGACGCGAGAGGAGGTGCGCTCGGCACACCTTTTCACAGCATTCAAGGCCTTCGTGAACCATGCTGACTCGACGACAGCTTCTTCAAACGACTACCCGGCCAGCCCGGCTGCAAACATAGAGCATTTGGCACGCTTCGCTGGAATCTTTCAGAAGTTCTTGAAACCTGGCGACCACAAGCGTCTTGCGCTCTTTATCCGGCGATTGGAGGCGGTAGATACCGCGACTGTCTATCCGTTCTTGCTATACGCCTACGCAACGCTCATGCCGAGTCATAAGGACGAGTTCGATCGCGTGCTCGCGGTGCTCGAAGCATTTTTGATGCGCAGGCTGATCTGTAATCTTACGCCGAAAAACTACAACCGCCTGTTTGTTGACCTTATCAAGGCTGTTGAGAAGGAAGGAGGCGTATCGGCCGTAAGCGTTGAAGCGCAGTTGCGAAAGGGGAGTGGTGATAGCACACGCTTTCCTGGCAACGACGAATTGAGGACCGCGATATTCCACCAGCCCTTGTACGGACGCCTGGCTCAGTACAAGGTTCGTGCAGTGCTCGAGGCACTCGATGCGCACGCATATACATCCAAGACGGAAGCGCTCCCGCTTCCGTCGGGCCTGACCATCGAACACGTCATGCCGCAGTCATGGAGCGCGCACTGGCCGTTACCGTCCGACACTGCAGAAGATCTAGTCAAGAAACTGGAAGCAAAGGCGTTTCGCCAGGAAACGGTGAACAAGCTGGGTAATCTTACGCTAATCACGAGCAGCCTCAATCCGGCTCTGTCAAATGCGGCGTGGAGCGTCAAGCGGCCGGAACTGCTTAAGTTCAATAAGCTCAATTTGAGCCAGTATTTCCACGGTACCGAGGCGGATTCGTGGGATGAAGGGGCTATAGCTAAACGTACCGAGCATCTCTTCGGACATCTTTTAATGATTTGGCCCGATGTTGCACGTGAAGAGATTCCCAGCGTGGGCACTTGAATCCGAACCGTCGTGAAAGTCTTTAACATGTGCCATAGCGAACGTTTTTATTATTTGGGAGATTCAGATGAGCACCTTGTCGGATCAATTCACGGCGCGAATCAAGGACGCTCTTGCTCAGTGCTATGCGTTGGGATACACACCCCATAGGTTCGAGCAAATGCTCAAAGAGAACGGCGGTGTCGGACTTGCTCGGAAGCTGGTTATCTCTGGAGAGTTACAAGACGGCCTCATGAGCTTGAAGAAGTTGGGGCGGCTGGATCTCTCAGTGGAGCACATCATGTTGGATCCGGTGTTTGTATCCTTGTTTGCCAAAGCAGAAAGAGATGCAGCCTCGTGGCGGCTACAGCAGTTGTGAGGCCGCCGCGAACGTCTAGCGAGGGGAGTTATTGTATCGAACACCTTCACACCGGCCGAAAGTCGACTGCGCGATACGGTGCCATGGTGGCAATCGCAGGTCGGCGGCACACCGCGATCCATGCGTAAGGTCAGCGCGATATATGCTCTGTAAGCACGAACGACTAGTCAAGGTTGGCCTGAAGCGGAGTGGTTCGCCAACCTGGACAACCCGCGCACCCGGCGCGCGTATGAAACCGACCTACGCGACTTCATGATGTTTTCCGGAATCCAGCAGCCCAACGAGTTTCGCATCGTCACGCGCTCGCATGTGCTCGCCTGGCGCAAGACGCTCGAACACCGGGCGCTATCCGGCGCGACGATCCGCCGTAAGCTCGCGGCGCTGTCATCGCTCTTTGAATATCTGTGTGAAAAGAACGCGGTCGATTTCAACCCCGTGAAGGGCGCCAAGCGCCCGAGGGTCGACAGCAATGAAGGCAAGACGCCGGCGCTCGGTGACCACCAGGCGCGCGCGCTGCTCGACGCACCCA
>NZ_JBSIPA010000291.1:0-8265 GCF_053574605.1 Caballeronia sp. M23-90
TCGACATGAACCGCGCGATCGTGGTCTCCAACGACACGTATTTCTACATGCTCGCGCACGATCTGGGTGTGAACGCCATGGCCGGTTTCATGAAGCCGTGGGGCTTCGGGCAGATCACTCAATGCCACGGGCGCCTGCTTTGCAGCGCTGCTTGCGCTGGTTGCGGCGATTGCCGGAAAAGACAAAGCACCGTTCAGGGCAAACGCGAAAAGAAGGGAAATGGACAGGACAATTTTGCGCATAGGCGGGATGAGGAACTCTGTTATGGATTCCGCAACGGATGCGCTCGGCCTCGAGCACGATTGAACCTGCGGTCATCGCAGTACAAGCTGGAATACTTCGTGCATGAAAGGTCTGATCAAAACTACCGGACCTTCGCATGCGAGTCCAGAACCAGCCAACTGCCAGGCTTCTGACGGCCGCCGCGCTTGCCGCGGCCGGACTGCTGCTAGCACTTCTCACGCCCGGGCGTGCAGTTGCCGCCCACACCCCGGGTAGCGCAAGGGACCTGAAAACCGCGCCGCCGGCGGCGGCGTCGGTAAGCGACCCCGGTAGCATGATGACACTCGATGAAGGCACCACGCAGCTTCCGGCAACCGGCAACACGCAATTGCCCGATACACCGGACACGCCGCGGCCGCACCACGATCGCCCTCCGGCGCATTTGCCGTGATCGTTTTGCAGGCCCGTCGCGTCAGGCCTGCGCTTCTGTGCGGTCTTCGGTTTTCGTTCCCGGCGCGTGTGCAATGTCCGGTTCGAAAAACACCCAGCGCGCTTCAGGAAACGCGCGCTGCAGGTCCTCTTCGATCACGTTGATGGCATCGACCATCGCGCGGCCGCTTTCGTATTCCACCATCTCGGCCTGCACCGCGACCACGATCTGCTTGCCCCACTGCAGCGTGATCAAGTTGAGCACGCGGACGATTTCCGGACGCGCGCGCAGATGTGCATCGATCGCCCTGCGCACTTCCGGACTTGCTGATTCACCCACGATCATCGACTTGACTTCGCGTGCGACCAGATACGCGATCACCATCAGCAACACACCCACGCCGATGGAACCCGCTGCGTCATAAACGGAGTTGCCGGTGATCATGGTCATCAGCACCGCGCAGAACGCGATTGCCAGACCGGCCAGCGCCGCGACATCTTCGCCTGTCACGACGATCAGCTCGGACTCGCGCGTTTCGCGGAACCATCGCCAGAGCGATTTGTTGCCGGAGGTCTTGCGGATCTCCTTCAACGCGCCGGCAAGTGAAAACGCTTCGAGCACGACGGAGATGCCGAGCACGACCAGCGCAACAATGGGATTCGTGACCGGCTCATGCGCCGAGATCCGATGCACGCCTTCATAAACAGAGAACGCGCCGCCGACAAAAAACAGCAGCAACGCAACGAGCATCGAATAAAAGTAGATCTCGCGGCCCGAGCCGAGCGGATGCAGCACGTCGGCGGGCGCCTGCGAGCGTTTGAGACCGAACAGGAGAAGAAGCTGGTTGCCGCAATCGGCGGTCGAGTGAATCGCTTCGGCGAACATGGAGCCGGAGCCCGTGAACGCCGCCGCGCCGAACTTGCACACGGCAATGCCGAAGTTGGCGGCGAGCGCGTAAAAAATGGCCTTCGGCGATTCTTCTTTCATCGGGCTCCCGGCGAGTGTTCAGGTTTTTTGAACATGATGAACTTGGATGGAAGTCGCGGATTCAGACCACTTCGACGCGGCTTTCGCCGTCGATCATTTCTCCGATCACAGCCGCTTCGTCGAAGCCGTCCGCGCGGAAGATGGCGAGGACTTCGTCAACCGCTTCAGGCGCACACGATACCAGCAGGCCGCCCGAAGTCTGCGGATCGGTGAGCAGGGTTTGTGCCATATCGTGCAACGACGACGCGAGCCGGATGTCCTTGCCATACGCCGCCCAGTTGCGCCCCGATGCGCCCGTGAACACCCCCGCCTTCGCGAAAGCCTCGACGCCCGGCAGCCACGGCAGATCGCTGTAGCGGATCCGCGCGGTCAGCCTCGCTCCCCGGCTGAGTTCGAGCGTATGGCCGAGCAGGCCGAAGCCGGTGATATCGGTCAGCGCATGGACTGCGTCCAGCGCCGCGAGATCCGCGCCCGGCCGGTTGAGCTTGGTCGTGGCGGCGATCATGGCGGCGTACCCCGCGGCATCGAGTTGATCCTTTTTCAGCGCCGCCGATAAAACCCCCACGCCCAGCGGTTTGCCGAGGATCAGCACGTCGCCGGCGCGCGCGGCCGCGTTGCGCTTCACCCGCTTCGGATGCACCAGTCCGATTGCAGCAAGACCATATATAGGTTCGACCGAATCGATGGAATGGCCGCCGGCAACAGGAATGCCCGCCTCAGCGCAAATGGATTCGCCGCCCTTGAGGACGGCTGCGATCACGTCGTGCGGCAAAACGTTGATCGGCATGCCGACGAGCGCCAAAGCGAGGATCGGCTTGCCGCCCATCGCGTAGACGTCGGAAAGCGCGTTGGTTGCGGCGATGCGGCCGAAATCGTAGGGATCGTCGACGATCGGCATGAAGAAGTCGGTCGTCGCGACGATCGCCTGCTCGTCGTTCAACCGGTAAACCGCCGCGTCATCCGCCGTGTCGTTACCGACCAGCAGATCGGGAAACAAGGCCATGGGCGTACTGCGCTTGAGCAGGTCGGCAAGCAGCCCCGGCGCGATCTTGCAGCCGCAGCCGCCGCCATGGGAAAGGCTTGTAAGGCGCGGCGACGGGTTGGCGTTCAGCTTGATTTCAGTCATTCAGAAGGTCCGGCGAAGTAACGGGCGAACGACATTATGGTGTCTGTTCGGGATTGGCGGGAAAAGCCGGATTTTCGGGAAGAAGCCGTAACTCCGCGTTTACCTTCACTTATAAAAAACATTTTCATATGTGAAAATCAGCGTTGGAATCGAACACAATGCTGCGTTCGATGGAACCTGACAACGTGAAAGGAGCGGCAATGGTCAAGCGGGTCGAAGGCAAGAATGTGGTGGTGACGGCGGCTGGAAACGGCATTGGGCGGGCCTCGGCGCTGATGCTGGCGGCAGAGGGCGCAACTGTCTGGGCTACCGACATCAACGAAGAAGCGCTCGCAGAACTCGCGCGTGACGCCGGCGCGGGCTCGACCTTGCGCACCGCGCGCCTGAATGTGCTCGATGCCGCCGATATTGCCGCGTTCGCCGCGAAGACCGGCCCTATCGACGTGCTGTTCAACTGCGCCGGCTTCGTGGCCGACGGCAACATCCTGAAGTGCGACGACAAGGACTGGGATTTCAGCTTCGACCTGAACGTCAAGGCCATGTACCGGACCATTCGCGCTTACCTGCCGGGCATGCTGGAAAGCGCCAAAGGCGCGTCGATCATCAACATGGCATCGGCGGCGTCGAGCGTGAAAGGCGTGCCGAACCGCTTCGCATATGGGGCATCGAAGGCGGCTGTGATCGGCTTGACAAAGTCCGTTGCCGCCGATTTCGTCGGCCAGGCGATCCGGTGCAACGCGATCTGCCCGGGAACCATCGAGTCGCCGTCGCTGCGCGGGCGTATCGCGACGCAGGCGGCGGCGTCCAACGTGGACGAAGAGAAGGTTCGGGCAGCGTTTGTTGCGCGCCAGCCTATTGGACGCGTTGGTCGTGCGGAGGAAGTGGCGGCGCTCGTCACCTATCTCGCCTCCGACGAATCCGGATTTACCACCGGCACGATCCATATGATCGACGGCGGCTGGTCGAACTGATCCGCGCTCCTGCCGATAACAACTACACACCTCAGGAGACCGCCCCATGTCGGGATCGATTCCACTCGCCGGGAGCGCGGCAGAAGCCAGCGCGCTCGAAGAAAACGCGTATCGCAAGGCTGTCTGGCGGATCGTTCCCTTGCTGATCGTCTGCTTCATCTTTGCGTACTTCGACCGCGTCAACATCAGCTTCGCCAAACTCCAGATGCAGGGCGATCTCGGCCTCTCGAACGCTGCGTATGGTTTCGGCGCGAGCATCTTCTTTGTGGGTTATTTCATCTTCGAGATCCCGAGCAACCTGATCCTGAGCCGCGTCGGCGCGCGGGTCTGGATTGCGCGGATCATGATCTCGTGGGGCATTGCGTCGGCGGCGATGATGTTCGTGACATCGGAGACATGGTTCTACGTGCTGCGCTTCGTGATTGGCGCGACCGAAGCCGGGTTTCTGCCCGGCATCATCCTGTACTTCACGTACTGGTTTCCGGCAAAGCGGCGCGCACGAATCAATGCGCTTTTCATGACGTCGATATCCATTTCCGGCGTGATCGGCGGCCCGTTGTCGGGCTTCATCATGACGCGCTTCGCGGGCGTCGGCGGACTTGCCGGATGGCAATGGCTGTTCGTGCTCGAAGGCTTGCCGACGGCGCTGCTCGGCTTGCTCGTGCTCGCGATCCTCGATGACCGTATCAGCAACGCAAAGTGGCTCAGCGCCGAAGAAAAAGCCGTCATGCAGGCCAATATCGATCGTGAGGACAAGGGCACGTCGCATAGATTCATCGATGCGATGCGCCAGCCCGGCACCCTCCTGCTCTCGCTGATCTATCTCTTCATGCTGATGGGTTTGTACGGCCTCACCTTCTGGATGCCGCAACTCATCAAGAACACCGGCATCACGAGCCCCATGACCATCGGCTTGCTCACAGCGATTCCGTATGCGGCGGCCGGCATCGGCATGGTCGCGCTCGGAAAGAGTTCGGACCGGCACGGCGAGCGCCGCTGGCATCTCGGGCTGGCGGTGGCGGTGGGCGGTATCGGTTATGCGCTGAGCGCGTACTTCGCGCACGACACCACGCTCGCCATGATCTCGCTTGTGATTGCGTCGGTTGGCGCGATCGGCTGCCTGCCCGTCTTCTGGACCCTCCCGCCCGCGTTTCTCAGCGGTACGGCAGCGGCGGGCGGCATCGCGCTGATCAACTCCATCGGCAATCTGGGCGGGATCATCAGTCCGTATCTGGTCGGCAAGGTAGTCGATCTCACCGGCGCCACGTCGGGCGGCCTGTATGCCATCGCCACCGTCCTGATCCTCGCTGCATTGCTGATTGTGTTCGGCTTGCCGGCGCGGATCGCGAACCGGGATCAAGCGCTTTGAAATTTTTTTGACCTGCCATGAACACAGTACTGAAGCCACCGAAGAACGCATCCGCCGATAATGCCGAGAGCCCCCGTTACGCGGCCCCCGCGCTCGAGAAGGGACTCGATATTCTCGACGTCCTGGTCGATACCGCCGAAGGCTACACGCTCAACGAACTGTCGGTGAAGCTCGGGCGCACGGTCAGCGAAATCTTTCGCATGGTCGTGA
The DNA here is from genome assembly GCF_053574605.1 of Caballeronia sp. M23-90. Taxonomy (NCBI): domain Bacteria; kingdom Pseudomonadati; phylum Pseudomonadota; class Betaproteobacteria; order Burkholderiales; family Burkholderiaceae; genus Caballeronia; species Caballeronia sp. M23-90. The sequence continues at coordinate 5,316 of NZ_JBSIPA010000291.1, forward strand.
CGCTCGAGCGGCGCGGTTACGTGCAAGGCGACCACAACGACCGCTACACCCTGACGCTGAAGCTGTTCGAAATGGCGCACCGGCAGCAGCCGATCCGTTCGCTCACCGCCATGGCTCTGCCGCTGTTGCGCGATCTTGCGAACGTGACGCGGCAGTCGTGCCATTTATCGATTTACCATAGCGGGCGCGTGGCGGTGATCGCTCAAGTCGACAGCCCCGAGCGATGGTCATTCGGCTTGAAAGTGGGCGCCGTCATGGGCCTGACCGATACTTCATCGGGTCACGTGCTGATGGCGTTTCGCGATCCCGCCGAGCGCGAACGGATGCTCGCCGCGCATACGCGCGTGGAAGGCGAAAACGATGTAGAGCCATCGGCCTTGCTCGCTTTACTCGATGAAATACGCGCCGCCCGACACGAGATCGTGCCGAGCCGGCAAATGCGTGGCGTAACCAACGTTGCGTTCCCGGTGATAGGCAGTAACGGCGATGCAATCGCCGCGGTGAACGTGCCTTATCTTGAACGCATCGATCAAAAGCTCAATCCCGTATTCGACGATGTCTGCCGGATGGTGGGAGACATGGCGTCGCAATTGTCGGCGCTGATGGGCTTTAGCGGCTACAACCTCGAAGGCGAATGAGCGCATCCAGTTTTAAGCGGACACGGGATAATAAATAAAATAAATCGCTGCCGGCTTGCTTTGATTTAATCGCGTTGACGAAAAAAATCACCGTCCGTATAAAAGTTGCACCAAGCAACCTCCGGTGACGACATCATGAAAACGACGAAAATATCCATATGCCTGCCGACGTGCAACCGGCCCGAGTTGCTGGTCGAATCGCTCACGTCGTGCCTTGCGCAGACGCACGAGAACATAGAGATATTGATTGGCGATGATTCGTCGGATCACCGCACGCAGGCGTTGATCGATTCGACTTACCTGCATGAACCGCGCGTGATCTATGTCCGCAACGAACCCGCGCTCGGACAGGCGGATAACATTGCCAGCCTCTTTGATCGCGCCACCGGCGACAAGATCCTGCTGATCCACGACGACGATGCCCTCAAGACCGATTGCATAGAGCGCCTGCTCTCGGCGTGGGATCTCCATCCCGATCTCGATATTGCGTTCGGCGATCAATATCAGATGAACGACCACGGCGTAGTGGATATTGAAGCCAGCAAGAAGCTCAACACGGACTACCATCGCACGGACGCAGTAGTCGGATTGCAAACCGATCCCGGCAGAACCGGCCTGGTTCAGATGATGCCAAACAATGGCTGGCTCGCGAACGCGGACCTGGTCAAGAAGATCAGCTATAGAAAGCAATACGGCATTGGTTGCGAATACGTCTTCGGCGCACAGATTTGCATTGCGGCCGCGCAGGTGTTCTACCTCAAGGAATACGTGTCGTATTACCGCAAGACGGATGTATCGATGTCGAAGACGACCGCGCGCTCAACGACAGCGGCCGCCGTCCTCGCTTATGACTTCCTCAAGTCGCTCAAGCTTGACAAGAAACTTGAGCCGGCGCGCGAACTCGCGCTCAAGCGGATCGTGCCGATTGTGGTTTCGGTATATGCGCGAAATCATCAACCGGCACTGGCGCTTGGTATCGCGCTTTCGCATTTGTATGCGTACGACTATGGACTCAACAAACGCCTTTATTTCCATCTGATGCTGGTCCTCAAGGGACTTACCGCGACGGGAACTTTGAAGAGCAGCACGCAGAACGGCTAGGCAACGCTCAAAACGTTTCTTCTTCAGGATCGGGGCCGCGGGTCGAAGCTTGTGGCTTCGATATCTTCACTACGCGTGCAGTCCGCGCGGATTCGTAGATCGCCTCCATGATCCGCTGGTCCTGCAAACCCTCTTCACCGGGCGTATGCGGGATCTTGTCATTGATCACGCAAAGCGACATGTGATCGATCTCGCGGGCAAACTGGTTATTCGGATCGGTGGTAATTTCCGTGTTCGCCGACTTGCCGTCGACAAGCATGCCGTAACGCATGCGCAAACCGTTGTAGCCGAAAGCCGGGTCCATTTCTGCCCAGCCGTCGGTCCCTTGCAAGCGGAAAAACCGTGACTCGTGGCATCCGTAACTCGCCATGCATGTCGCTGTGAAACCGCTCGGAAACCGCATGATGAAGTGCACCGATTCCTCGACTTCCTTGAAGCGTGGATCAGCTGCGGGTTGCGTGAGCGAGGCCGAGACTTCGTAGGGTTCTTCGCCGCTGAGAAACCGTGCAGCGTTGAGCGCATAAAGCCCGATATCCGGCAGTGCACCGCCGCCGGCAAGCGCCTTGTTCAACCGCCACTGCGAAGGACCGCTCTGGTTCTGCGAGTTGCCGGCAATGAATTCGCGCAATGGACCCAGCTTGTTCTCCTTCGCCATTTTCGCGATCATGCGATCCATTGGCTCGTACTGGCTTCTGTAGGCGACCATCAGCTTGCGATTGTTCTTGCTGCATGCATCGATCATCGCCTGGCAATCGGCCACGCTCGTTGCCATCGGTTTTTCGCACAGCACATGCTTGCCGATCTTCGCCGCCCTCAACGTGAATTCCTTGTGCATGCCATTGGGCAGCACGATATAGACGACCTGCACGCGCGGGTTGTCGGCGAGACGTTCGAAACTTTGGTAGTCGTATATATCCGCTTCACGCACGCCGTATTGATGCGCGATCTTCAACGCCTTGTTGCGATCGCCCGAAACCAGCGCCGCCACACGCGAGTACTTGCAGTTCGACAACGCCGGCAAGATCTGATCGAGCGCCAGGTGGCCCAGCCCGACGATTGCATATCCGATGCGATCATCGGGCGGCAGGTTTGCATCCGGCGTTTCTTCCTTCTGCTCGGTCCTGGGGTCCGCGATCAGGGGCAGCTTGACCGAATTGGCTGCGGCGGCAGGTGGTCCCGCAGCCCATGCCGTGCCCGCCGCAGCCAATTCA
>NZ_JBSIPA010000292.1:0-8265 GCF_053574605.1 Caballeronia sp. M23-90
TCGCGCTGAGCGTTCGCGGCCTGACCCGGCTGCATGGACTGCGACGGCGGCGTGGCCTGATGTTGTTGAGTGGCCGTAGTGGATTGACGGCCCATGCTGCGGCCACCGCCCATGCGGCGAGCCTCGGCGTCTTCTGTAACGAGTGCACCGGCCATGATTACGCCAGCCAGCGCAACGACCCCGGCTTTCCTGAATAACGACTTCAGGAAACCCCGAGATTGGGGTAAGCGCGAATCGGACATTTCGAATCCTTTTAAAAAGTGGAACACTAAAATTTGGTCCCGACGTGTAACGCTACCACGCCACCTGACAAATTGTAATATTCGACTTGTTCCAGGCCAGCGCGTTCCATCATTGTTTTTAAAGTTTCCTGGTCCGGATGCATCCGGATCGACTCCGCGAGGTAGCGGTAGCTATCTGCATCTTTCGCTATCTTGTCTCCAAGCCACGGCAAGATCTTGAAACTGTACAGATCGTAGGCTTTCTTGAGCGGGTCCCAAACTTTCGAGAACTCCAGGACCATCACTTTCCCACCCGGCTTCACGACGCGATACATTTCGGCTAAAGCACCATCTTTGTGCGTCATATTACGAAGTCCAAAGGCAACTGTAATGATATCGAAATAATTATCGGGGAACGGAATCTTCTCTGCGTCGCAGATCAGCGTGGGCGTGATCACGCCTTTGTCGAGCAGCCGGTCGCGCCCGACGCGCAGCATCGATTCGTTGATATCCGTGTGCCAGACTTCGCCTTTTTCACCGGCCTGCTTGGCGAACGCTTTCGCCAGATCGCCCGTCCCGCCTGCCAGATCGAGCACTTTGTAGCCCGGCCGCACCTTCGCCTGGCCGATCGTGAACAGCTTCCACGCGCGATGCAAACCGCCCGACATCAGGTCGTTCATCAGGTCGTAATTGCTCGCGACTGAGTGGAACACGCCCGCCACCTTCTTCGCTTTGTCTTGTTCGTCGACCGTTTCAAAACCGAAGTGGGTCTTGCTCATCGCGTTTGTCCTCGCCTTTTGTTCGTGTAATTGGCCGAACCCTTCGAGCAGTCGGCCTGGTGCTGCGGCAAATCGCCGCTGCCAAATTTAAAATGGGTCAGTGGCAGTGTCCGCCGGACGCTTTCGGCGCCATCGGCGCGTCGCGATCGATGCCAGCCGCTTCCAGCTTGCCCAGATACTCCGCCCACAACTCGTCCTGGCGCACTGCGAGGTCGTGCAGGATGTCCCACGAATAAATGCCCGTGTTGTGGCCATCCGAGAAATTGAGCTGGAGCGCGTAGTGGCCAACGGGATCGACAGAAATGATCGATACATCGCGCTTGCCCGTCTGCAGCGTTTCCTGGCCGGGACCGTGCCCCTGAACCTCCGCCGACGGCGAATATACGCGCAATAGCTCGAACGCGAGGCGATACGTCTGATCGTTCGCGTATTGCAACTCGAGCGCGCGCGTCCTGGAATGCACGACGATGCCAGTCGGAATCGGCGTTTGTTTGGTAAGTCCGCTCATGTTGAGCCTTTATTGAAAGTCTTGGGCTATGACCCGAACGCCAGCGCCATTTCGCTGCGGACGGCTTCGCGAAGCAAGGTTGCCTGAGCGCGCCGGTTCGACAGCAGCGCATGCGAGACCGTGCGCTGGCGCGGCGCCCAGATGGGCAGCGGGAAACGGGAATCGTTGGAATGGCGGGGAATGACGTGCCAATGGACGTGAGGGACCTGGTTGCCGAGGCTCGCCAGATTCACTTTTGCGGGCGAGATGACGCGCCGGATCGCGCGCTCGACGCCGTTCACCGCCGACATCAGCTTTGCGCGGTCCGCGTTCTCGAGATCGGACATCTCGGCTACGTGCGCGGTCCAGATCACGCGACAAAACCCCGGCCAGTCGGGCTCATCGGCGAGGACGACGCGCAGCGCGTCGTCCGACCACAAGACGTCGCCGCCGTCTTCACGACAAAAAACACAGTCCATCGTTTTCCTCTAGCGAAACTACCCCGGTTCGCTATTACACCAGCACGCGCTCGATCCCGCCATCGTTAGCACGTGCGACGTAATCTTCCATCCAGCTCGCGCCGAGGACCTTGCGGGCAATTTCCACGACGATGTAATCCGCTTCGATGTTCGCATCCTCGTTGTACCGCGACAAACCCTGCAGGCACGACGGGCAGCTTGTGAGGATCTTGACGTCGGTACCGGTGGATAACGCGCCGTCCCCTGCTTTTAGCACTGAACCCGGCGCAGCGCCCGCCGTTCCTGCAGACGCGTTCGCCAGATTGATGCCGTTGGCGCCAGCTTCGGCCACAAGCGGAATGTCGCGCAACTTCGCCGCGCCCTTGCGGATTTCCTCTTCCTTGCGGAATCGGACTTGCGTGGAAATGTCCGGACGCGTGACCGCGAGCGTGCCCGATTCGCCGCAGCATCGATCGTTCTTCTCGATTTTGTATCCATCGTGCGCCGAGCCCATGATGTCGTTCACGAGCTTGATCGGGTCCATGGTCTTGATCGGCGAGTGGCACGGGTCGTGGTACATGTAGCGCGTGCCGCTCACGCCTTCCAGCTTGATGTTCTTTTCAAGCAAAAATTCGTGGATATCGATGATCCTGCAGCCCGGGAAGATCTTCTCGAATTCGTAACCAGCAAGCTGGTCGTAGCAGGTTCCACACGACACGACCACCGTCTTGATGTCGAGGTAGTTCAGCGTATTGGCCACGCGATGGAACAGCACGCGGTTATCCGTGACGATCTTTTCGGCTTTGTCGAACTGGCCTGCACCGCGTTGCGGATAACCGCAGCACAAGTAGCCCGGCGGCAAGACCGTCTGCACGCCCGCCTCCCACAACATGGCCTGCGTCGCGAGACCGACTTGCGAAAACAGGCGCTCCGAGCCGCAGCCCGGGAAATAAAACACGGCTTCCGTATCCGACGTGGTCGTTTTCGGATTGCGGATGATCGGGACGATCTTGTTGTCCTCGATATCCAGCAGCGCCCGCGCCGTCTTTTTTGGCAGATTGCCAGGCATCTTCTTGTTCATGAAGTGGATGACCTGCTGCGTCACCGCCGGCTTGCCGACCGTTGCCGGCGGTTTCGCCGTCTGCTTCTTCGTGAACTTCTTCAGCACGTCGTTGCCGAGACGTTGCGCCTTGTAACCGACGCCCATCATCGCCGTGCGGGCGAGGTTGATGGTCTGCGGGTTCGTGGCGTTCAAAAAGAACATGCCCGCCGCGTTGCCCGCGTTGAATTTCTTCTTGCCCATCTTGCGCAGCAGGTTGCGCATGTTCATGGTGACATCGCCGAAATCGATCTTCACCGGGCACGGCGTCACGCATTTGTGGCAAACCGTGCAGTGATCGGCGACGTCGTTGAACTCGTCCCAGTGCTTGATCGATACCCCGCGACGCGTCTGCTCTTCATACAGGAATGCTTCGACCAGCAAGGACGTGGCGAGGATCTTGTTGCGTGGGCTGTACAACAAGTTGGCGCGGGGAACGTGCGTGGCGCAAACCGGCTTGCACTTGCCGCACCGCAGGCAATCCTTGATGGAATCGGCGATCGCGCCAATATCCGATTGCTGCATGATCAGCGATTCATAACCCATCAGCCCGAAACTCGGCGTGTAGGCGTTACGCAGATCGGCGCCCGCGAGCAGCTTGCCCGCGTTGAAGCGGCCGTTCGGATCGACCCGTTGCTTGTACGCCCGGAATTCGCCGATTTCTTCTTCCGTCAGGAATTCCAGCTTCGTGATGCCGATACCGTGCTCGCCCGAAATCACGCCGTCAAGGTCACGCGCGAGCTTCATGATGCGTGCGACCGCGACGTGCGCGTCCTGCAGCATCTCGTAGTTATCGGAGTTGACCGGGATGTTCGTGTGGACGTTGCCGTCGCCCGCGTGCATGTGGAGCGCGACGAACACGCGGCCACGCAGCACCGTCTTGTGGATGTTCTGTGCTTCTTCGAGGATCGGCTTGAACTCGCCGCCATTGAAGATATGGCGCAATTCCGCGCGCAGTTCCTGCTTCCAGGAAATGCGGATGGTGCGGTCTTGCGCGACATCGAATACGCGAACGCCTTGCTGTGAATCCACGCGATCCGCGAGCTTCTCGGCGAGACCTTCGTAACCGAGTTGAACCAGATAATGCTGCGCTTCGCGCAACGGCATATCCAGCTTTTCGCCGACGAACGTCCAGCGTTCACGCACGCGCTTGAGCAGATCGAGCGCTTGCTGCACGCGGTCTTCGAGCAACTCGGCGCTCGGAATTTCGTTCGCGTCGTCGCTCTTGCCAAGCGGCAGCTTGCCGGCCTTGAAGAAGGTTTCGAGCGCATCGACCAGTTGCAGCTTGTTCTTGATCGACAACTCGATATTGATCCGCTCGATTCCATCCGTGTATTCGCCCATGCGGTTGAGCGGAATCACGACGTCTTCGTTGATCTTGAACGCGTTCGTGTGCTTGGCGATAGCCGCCGTGCGCGAACGATCCAGCCAGAAACGCTTGCGCGCCTCGGCGTTCACCGCAACGAAACCTTCACCGCTCTTGCCGTTTGCCATGCGCACGACTTCGGACGTTGCCTGGGCGACCGCATCCGGATCGTCACCGACGATGTCGCCAATCAGCACCATCTTCGGAAACGCGTTGCGCTTGCTTTTGGTCGCGTAACCGACGGCGCGCAGATAGCGTTCGTCGAGATGTTCGAGCCCGGCGAGGATCGCGCCGCCCTGCTTCGACGTCTCGAACAAATAATCCTTGATCTCCACGATGCTCGGAATCGCGTCGCGCGCCTGGCCGAAAAACTCCAGGCAGACCGTGCGCGTATGCGCGGGCATCTTGTGCAGGATCCATCGCGCCGATGTGATCAGCCCGTCGCAACCTTCCTTCTGAACGCCGGGCAGACCCGACAGGAACTTGTCCGTCACGTCCTTGCCGAGCCCTTCCTTGCGGAACTTCGTGCCGGAGATATCGAGCGATTCCGTGCGCAGCAGTTTTTCGCCCGGCGCGCGCGAACCGTCGAACCAGTCGAGCCGGAAACGCGCCACGGGAATATCGTGGATCTTGCCGAGGTTGTGGTCGAGGCGCGTGATCTCGAGCCAGTTGCCTTCCGGATCGACCATGCGCCACCACGCGAGGTTGTCCAGCGCGGTGCCCCACAAAACGGCCTTCTTGCCGCCGGCGTTCATTGCGACATTGCCGCCTACGCACGATGCATCCAGCGACGTCGGGTCCACGGCGAACACGAATCCGGCCTGCTCGGCGGCTTCGGTCACGCGGCGGGTCACGACGCCCGCGCCCGAGAAAATGGTCGCGACCTTGCCATCGACACCCGGCAGATCCGTCATCTCGACGGGACCGAGCTGTTCCAGTTTTTCCGTGTTGATGACGGCCGCGAACGGCGTCAGCGGGATCGCGCCGCCGGTGTAGCCCGTGCCGCCTCCGCGCGGAATCACGGTCAGTCCGAGTTCGAAACACGCCTTGATCAGGCCGGCGATCTCGGCTTCGGTATCGGGCGTAAGCACCACGAACGGGTATTCGACGCGCCAGTCGGTCGCGTCCGTCACGTGGGATACACGCGATAACCCGTCGAACTTGATGTTGTCTTTCTCGGTGACCTTGCTGAACACCTTCGATGCCTTCTTGCGCAAATCGTAGGTCTGCTCAAACTCCTTTTTGAAGTCCTCGACCGCGCGGCACGCGGCGCTGATCAGCAACTCCACGCGCGCAGCACGGTCGCGGCCGGCATCGTCCTGATGTTGCGAGAGGTCGGCCTTACGACGCTTCTCGATATCGCCCAGACGATGGTTCAGCGCTTCGATCAACAATGCGCGGCGTTTCGGATTGTCGAGCAGATCGTCCTGCAGGTACGGATTGCGGCGCACCACCCAGATGTCGCCCAGCACCTCGTAGAGCATGCGTGCCGAGCGGCCCGTGCGGCGTTCGCTGCGCAAATTGGCGAGCGCGGCCCACGCTTCTTCGCCCAGCAGGCGGATCACGATTTCGCGATCGGAGAACGACGTGTAGTTATAGGGAATTTCGCGCAGGCGCGGCTCGGTATCCAGGGCCACGGCATGCGCGGCGCCGTTCGGATCGAAGGCTTGGGGTGCGTTCATATTCGACAGTTCGGTGGGCCGGCGCCCGCGCTGTTGGAAGCAGAAGCAGCGGTATAGCCGGCATTGCGCGGGGAAGCGCAGTTTTTCGAGTGAAACTTTTTTAGTGAAGGTGCTCGCCGGCAGAGGGTGGCAAGCGATGCAAAACCTTCGAAGGTACCGGAATCAGCGCCACGATCGCGCATGTCGCGCTAATTGCGCACGAAATTTCGCAGCCGCGCGGGTTATGCGGCACAGCGCGCTGCACTCGGGTTGAGCGTTGCGAGGAACATGCGTCAAAAAGCCGGTCCGGCACTGCCGTTGCATCTTCCGATCCTGTATCGAAAAGCGAATTCTAACCCATCGCGATATTCGCCGTTCGCGCTCGCTAGCGGGTTGAAGGGCTTTATGCATGCGCTTTTCGGACGGCTTTTTGGCGATTTTTGCGCGTCCGGCGGTTTTACCTTGCCGCCAGTACCAGCCGGACGATACGCGCCATGATCGCCCCGGTCTGAGCGGCCAGTTGTTCCGCGGGCGGCGATACAGCCGATGTCGCCACCGCCAGCCGCAACCCCGGCGCCCACAGCGCAAACTGTCCGCCGTATCCCCAGCCCAGTACAACCGGATTACCGTGGATCACACCGGTGAACCACAAGTAACCATAACCGATGTTCGAAACATGCCTGACACGCCAGCTCGCCGCGCCATGGGAGTGCGTGCTGTCGCTCACCCAGGCGCCGGGAATCACGGTACGGTCATGCCACTTGCCGTCATTGGCCATGACCCAGATCAATTTCATCAGGTCGCGCGGACGCAGCGCCAGGCCGGCGAAGCTCAGCGACCGGCCGGCGTTGTCGCGGGCCCATTCGTAGCGCTCGATGCCAAGCGGGGCGAAGAGATCGCGCGCGGCGAGATCGGCGAGATCGAGGCCTTCTGCCCTCGACAGGATCGGCGAAATCAGCGAAACGGCCGGGTCGTTGTAGATCCAGGGCGGTGGCGATGTTGGATCGGCAGGAAGAGCGAGCGCCATGGAGACCAGATCGGGCGCGCTCATGAGTTCGTCGTAACGCGCTTGCCAGTCGTAGGTGAGACCCGCCCTCCCCGAAAGGATTTGCGCGAGGGTTACGCCGGCTGCGGGTGAATCAGGCGCCTTGGCCACCGCTTCCGGCAAAAGCTCGCGCACCGTCGCCCTCAATCCTCCTCGGATCCCGCCACGCTGCAACGCCTGTCCGACCAGCATGGAGGTCACGCTCTTGGTAATTGAATTGAGCGGCTGGAGGTCGTCGGCTGACGCGCCGCTGTAATAGCGTTCGCCAACCAGCGATCCGTTGCGGACCACGAGCAGGCTGCGAAGGCCGGGTTCGCGCGCTCCGTTGTCCAGCACGTCGGCCAGCACGCTGGCGTCGAATTCATGCTTCTCACGTTTGTCTGTCAGCCAGTCTGAATGCATATCCAATCCACCGTGAACAGTTGAATGAACCCGCAAGCATGACCGGCGCGTGTCTCAGGGTTTGGGCGCGGACGGTCAAGTAGACGCGGAGCCACAGCTATTCTTCGCCCGGCCAGACCACCACGCGCGAAATATGCGGAAAAGTGACAATCGTCGACTCTCGTCGGGGAAGGCGGATTGCGGGCGCCGGCGGTGCGCTAACGAAGTCGAAGACCGCCCGAGCCGGGCGCCGGCGGCCCCCTGAGCTATCATTATTGCTTTCGCTCAAAAATGGCGTGCTCCCGAGCGCGCGAACGGCTCCTGCATGGCACACCCTGATTACCTGAAGAAAGTCCTGACCGCGCGCGTCTACGACGTCGCCCGCGAAAGCGAACTCGAACCCGCCCGCAATCTGTCCGCGCGACTGCACAACTCGGTCTATCTGAAGCGCGAAGACAACCAGCCGGTGTTCTCGTTCAAGATTCGCGGCGCGTACAACAAGATGGTGCACCTCCCCGCCGATATCCTCGCTCGCGGCGTGATTACGGCATCGGCGGGAAATCATGCTCAAGGGGTCGCCTATTCCGCCACGCGGCTCGGCTGCAAGGCCGTGATCGTCGTGCCGGTGACCACGCCGCAAGTGAAGCGCGAAGACAACCAGCCGGTGTTCTCGTTCAAGATTCGCGGCGCGTACAACAAGATGGTGCACCTCCCCGCCGATATCCTCGCTCGCGGCGTGATTACGGCATCGGCGGGAAATCATGCTCA
>NZ_JBSIPA010000293.1:0-8236 GCF_053574605.1 Caballeronia sp. M23-90
CGAAGTGCTTGCAAGCCTCGGTTACAGCAGCGACCAGATCAGCAAGCTGCACGACGCTCAAGCGGTTTGAACGCGTAACTGCGGCGCTGTGGGTTTTCATGAACTCACAGCGCTGCATGTTTTAACGGGGTGTCTCGCCCTGGATCATGGCTGCAGCAAGTTACCAGCAACTCTATTCGCGCGAGACGCTTGCGAACGTCAACAGCGACACCGACCTGTCCATCAAGACCGTAAATGAAATCCGCCAGGACGATGGCCTCGCGCTGCGCATTCCCGATTTGAGCGCGGCAGGGCTCACGTTCAAGCGCGTGCAACGGCTGCGCTTCAACAACAAGCCGCTCGTGCAGATCGTGTATTTGCCCAAGGAAGGCGCGCCCATCGCACTATGCGTGATGAAAGAGGTCAAGCCGGATGCGGCGGTAGCGGATCAAACGGTCGCATCGATGACCGTCGTCACCTGGCGTCAGGCCGAACTCGGCTATGCGCTGATCGGGCAGCCGCAAGGCGTCGACCTGACCGCGCTTGGCAAGCAGATCTCCAGCAGCCAGGTCGCGCCGCTTTTCAGCCGCGACGAGTCACGTGCGTCAAGCGCCTCGCTGTTGGCATCGGCGAAAATCCCCCTGAGTACCCGCCCCGTTTTCTGACAGGCGCGGAATAATTTCATAGCTTCGCTGTTGTGTTTAATGCGCCGGCCATTTCCTGGCTCGCGGCGCATTAACGCACAGCGGAACGCATGAGCTATCGCCTCGAATACTTCCTGTTTCTGTTGCACTCCCGTCGGCTGGTCAAACGCGCGTTGTGCGGCTTGTCTGCGTTCGCGTTGCTGTGTGCGGCCTCGCAAGCGCATGCCGGCTGGACGATCGCAAGCGCCGACGCACCCGCCACGGTCATTCGCGCGACGAACGTCTATCAATTGGGCGCGGGCGAAGCGCTGCGTGACGACGACCTGGTTGAATCCGCGCCGCGCAGCGTGGTCCAGCTTCAGGACAATGCAGGCAACCTGCTCGCACTCGGGGCACAGACACGGGTGCTGCTGCAGGCGGGGCCGCGTGTATCGCTGCTCGATGGCTGGCTGAAGATCGCCCATACATGCGCAACGCCGCCGTGCAAGGCGCCTGTCGTCGATACTGAACGGGGTTCGGTCGAGCTTGGCGGGAACGCGGCGGCGGTCGTTGCGGCGCTCCCCGGCACGAATCAGGACGAGCCGACAATCGCCGTATTCAGCGAAAGCGGCACGCAAACGTTGGCTGGTTCCGCGCGTAAAAACGCCATCACGCCGGGGAGTTTCGCTTATGTGACCGCAAGCGCGCCGCCGCAGATTGCGCAGCGTCCATCGAGCGCATTCCTCACCGACATGCCTGTTGTTTTCCGCGACGCATTGCAGCGTCTGCCCATCACACCGGCCGCACACGACAGCCCTGTAAAACCGCTGCGTGCGGTGACCTACGACGATGTGTCCGCTTGGCTCGCAAGCGACTTGCCGGCGCGCAAGCGCTTCCCCGCGCGTTTCCGCTCGCGCCTTGCCGACCAGGCGTTTCGCCGTGCCATCGATCAAAACCTCAAGGCCTTGCCTGAGTGGCGCGTGCTGCTCTACCCGCCGCCCCCACGACCCGATGCGCGCCAGCGCGCGTTGCAAGCCCTTCGCGTCAACACCTCCGCGCCGCCCGCGAACTCACTGTATGCACATCCATGAAACGCAAACTCTCTCTTAGCGCCAAGTTCAATCTGGTCTTCCTGCTTGTCTTTGCAATCGGCCTGAGTGCGGCGAGCGTGGTCGCGGATCGTCTGTTGCAAAAGCAGGCACTCGATGAAACCGTACACGACGCCAACGTGCTGATCAGCGCGGCAGCATCAATGCAAAGCTACACCGCAACCCACGTCACGCCGCTGCTCGCCACGCAGATCAAATATCAGTTCGTACCCGAGTCCATTCCGGCGTTCTCGGCCATCGAAATGCTGAACCTGTTGCAAAAGGATTTCCCGAACTTCTCATACAAGTCGACCATGCTCAATCCGACCAATCCGCGCGACCGGCCAACGGATTGGGAGACCGACGTGATCACGCATCTGCACGATCATCCCGACCTGAAACAGATGACAGGTCAACGCATTTCGTCGGGCAATCCCACGCTGTTCCTTGCGCGGCCAAGCCGCATCACGGACGTCGCGTGCATGCAATGCCACAGCACCCCGAGCGCAGCGCCCGCGACCATGATCGACAAATACGGCTCGGCGAACGGGTTCGGCTGGACCATGAACGATGTGATTGGCGCAGAGTTCGTGTCGGTGCCGATGACGCAACCCATCGAACGTGGCCGCGCTGTCTGGCGCACGTTCATGCTGTCGCTGACGGCGGTGTTCGCGGTGGTGCTGATCGTGATGAACGTGATGGTGAACATGCTGATCACGCGACCCATCCAGTCGCTCTCGCGCGCCGCCGATGAAATGAGTCTCGGCAAGCTTGCCGAAACACCTTTGCCAACGGGTGGATCGGACGAGATTGCGTCGCTGGCGGTATCGTTCGGACGCATGAGGACGAGCCTGATCGAAGCATTCAAGATCCTCGATGAAGGGGCGCACTGATCATGACGGCATCCGCCGATACCCCATCCGAACTCGGCCGATACCGCATCGAGCGCGTGCTCGGACGCGGCGCAATGGGTGTTGTGTATCTGGCGTTCGATCCGCAGATCGAGCGCCATGTCGCGCTCAAGACCATCCGCAACGAATTGTTGCCGGCAGGTTCCGAAGGCGGTTCGATGCACGACCTCACCGCGCGTTTCCTGAACGAAGCGCGTGCGGCCGGCCGCCTTGCGCATCCGAATATCGTGTCGGTGTATGACTATGGCGAAGCGGGCGACACGGCATACATCACGATGGAATACGTGCGTGGCGAGAGCCTCGCCGCGCGTCTCGCTCAGCATGCCCGAACGCCAACCCGAATAGAACCGGCGCGTGCTTTAGGTTGCTTTTTGCAACTCCTCGATGCACTTGATTACGCGCATCAGGAAGGCGTGATTCATCGTGACATCAAGCCTGCCAACCTGCTGATCACGCAACGCGGCGAATGCAAGATCACGGACTTCGGCATTGCGCGGATCGAAGCGTCGCATCTCACGCAACTGGGCACGGTGATCGGCACGCCCAGCTACATGTCGCCGGAACAGTTCACGGGCGAGACCATCGATGCGCGCGCCGACCTTTTCTCCGCTGCGGTCGTGCTCTACGAAATGCTGACCGGCGCATGTCCGTTCGCGGGCACGCCGACCGTGGTCATGCGGCAAGTGTTGAGCGACACGCCTATGCTGCCATCGGAACGCGTGCCGGGCTTGGCCGGTTATATCGATGCGATGTTGATGAAGGCGCTTTCGAAGCGGCCTGAAGACCGTTACGCCTCCGCGCGTGAATGGCGCGACGTGCTGATGGGCGCGCTCGGCGCGGCGCAATCCGAAGACAGCGACCAGACGGTGATCGCATTTGCAAAGCCGATTGCGTTACTCGAAGCGCCCGAGCTCAGCGAACCTTCAATGGACTGGCCGCCTGAACTGATAGCGCAACTGGAGGAGCGGCTCGCGAGTCACGTGGGACCGGTTGCGACGATCTTGCTGCGTCGTGCGACGGCGAAGTCCTCGGACTTCAACGCATTGCGGGAGCGGCTTGCGGCGCATTTTCCAACCGATGCCGCGCGGCGCGATTTCAACTCGCTGCTGATGCGGCTTGAGACGCCGGGGGATGGGTCACGGATTGCTTCGGGTATGAGGCGGACTTCGATGCCCAGGAACGAGCCGGTGCTTCAGGTGAGCATTGCGCCTGAGGTCTTGCAGGACGCCACGCTCAAGCTCGCTGCATATGTTGGGCCGATAGCGCGGGTCATCGTGGCGCGCGCCGCCGCGAACGTGCCTAATACGGATACGTTTTACGAACGTCTGATTGATGCCGTGCAGGAACCGAAAGACAGCGATGCGTTGCGGCGAGATCTTGGCATCGCACCGGATTAACCACCCAGCAATCGCAAGAACAACGCCGTATCCGGCGCGCCCTCGTGCCTGTGCAGCGCTTGCGCGCTCGTCCACCAAACGCTTGCAACATCGCCCTCGCTCAAAAACCGCCTGAACTTATCGCGCCAGACCAGCGTTTCAGCACCGCTATCAAGTTGCTCCAGCTCGGTCTCGAACTCTGCCAGCGAGAACTTCGCCTTCAACGTCGATAAGGCCAAACCCGCCGCATGCTCGTACCACACCGAACTGCTGTGCAGCCAGTCATCGAAGAAAGCTTGAGCCATTGGTCGAGCCACGACGAAAGGAAAATACCGCCCGACCGCGTCGATACCCGGCATCATCACGCCCGCATACGCCGTATCATCCATCACCCCGGGTTTCATCGCGAAACACCATAGCGGCATGCCGAGGAAGTCTTGCAACCAGGCGTCGCCAAGCTGTTCCTGAGCCTTGAGCAATCCGCGCTGCAACCACGTATCCCACTGCACGACAAATTCGCGCGACAAACCGCGTCCCACAAAGTCGCCATGCGTGCGCACTTTTCCGTAGAAGCCCGTGCCGGCTTCTTCAGGCGTCCTCATAGTTGCGCCGGGCATCGAAAGCGGTCGAGCACACCGGCACGAAACGGATTGACCACGCTGCTCGCCGTGAGGTCGACCGATACCAGGCCGTTGTCGAAGGTCGCCTTGAAACGGTCGGGCTGACCCGCGGGCGTGATCCGCGCGGTATCGAGCAGATGGAACAACGCCCACGGTCCGTCCGCATGCGGCGCAGTCGTCGATGCCGGATCGAGCTCCACATGCGCCTGCCCCGTGCCCTTGCCGCTCGGCCATTGGAACGCGGCGGTCGCGCCCGGTGTGCTGTCGGTTGCAACCAGTTGCACGCCGTCTACATCGAATACAAAACGTTTGACGGATGGATCGATGGAAGCAAGCTTCGCCGAGAATCGAACCGATACATCATGACCGCCATCGCGAAACAACGCATCGCGGATCTGCGCAGCATTCTGGAACTGCGCAAGGACGTCGTCGGGTACGCCGAGCGAGCGCGCTTCCGGGCGCCAGCGCCATACAGCGCCCGACGTATCCACGCGGTTCTGCAAGTTCTTCTGAAAGAAGTCATCGATCAGGCCGCCGGGCCCGAGGATGCGCCCGAAGTCATCAGGCGCGGCATCCCGCGTCGAGGTGCGCACGAGCGGATAGCGGCCATCCAGCGCTTGCCGGCAAGCCGGCGCGACCGTCGATGCCCACAGCGCCCGAAGCTGCGCACGCTGGCTCTGGACCTGAACGGTATCGGCGTTGTCCGCGACACCTTGCAGCACCGCACCGAGCGGCGCGGGTGCGCCTTGCGCGAGCAGTTTCAAACGATCGAGTGAACTCGTCGGCGGCAAGGGCAGTGATTGCTTGCGCGCGGAATCGACCGCTTGCAGCGTTGCGGCCGCTTCCTTCAATGCACCGATGGAATCATCGACAGGCGCACCCGAGGTTGCCCCCGGCTTGCCAGCCAGATCATGCAGCGCCTGGAAATGCGTGTTGACGAGCGCGGCGCTGTCGGCACTTGCAGTGGGTTGCGTTTGCCCTTCTGCGCCGCCGAGGCTCTTGCGCAATGCATCGAACTTGCCAGCGGCAGCGTCAGTACTTGCTGCCGGCGCGACGAACGTCGTCTCGAGCGCCGCCGCCGTAATCAATGCACGCAGCGGTGAGTTCTGCGAACCCATCAGGTTCGCAACGCGCGCGCCCTGGTCGGGTGCGGAAAACGATACGACACCGACATCGCCGAGCAGTCCATCCCACTGCCGGATGCTTTCCTCGCAGTACAAACGCGTCAATGCCGTGCGAAGTTCATCGATACCTGCCGCATCCGGCTTCGTCTCGGCGCGCCCCAGCACCCAGTCGTCCTTCGCAATGTTGGCGAGCGTCATCTCGCGCAAGCGCAGGAAAGCGGTAAAACCAGCTTGCGTATAAGCACCATCGATACCCTGCGTCAACGGCATCCCGCTCTTGCGCACGAACACCAGCAGCCCGCTTGGCCCCGCCGCCTTGGCGATCGAAAAATCCGCCAGATGAAGCTGCGTAAGCTGCTGCTGGATGCGGCTGTTCAGACGCTGCGCAAGCGGCACGCGGCTCAATGTTGCGCGTGCCTGGGCAATCAGGTTCTGATCGAGCGGCAGGTTTGAATCGAACTGTCCACGGCGAAAGAGCGCCTCAAGATGCTGGTCGATACTCGCGCGTTGAGCATCGCTTGCGGTTTGCAGCGGACCGCGTTGCCAGTCGCGCATGGCCCAGCTTCTCAATGCGTCGGGATCGTAGTGCGTCGGGTCGCCAAGCATCAGGTACGCACGCAGTACTTCATATTGAAGCGCAGCATTGTTCGCATCGCCGCGACGCAACTCTTCTTCCATGCGCTGCACGACAATGGGCAACAACGTCTGGCGCAACAACCGCTGATACACCCGTTGCGCTTCGGCGCCGATTTTCTCGCGTTGATCGAGACCGAGCTTCGCCCACCACACATCACCGCGGCTTTCGCGTTCGGCTTCGCCGCCGGGCAAGTCTCGGGCGGCATCGAGTACGGGGAGAACTGCGAGCGGATCATCGCCGAGCGTGGTCTGTTGCACCCGCTGCTGAAGTGCTGCAATCTGCTGACGGCTTTCGTCAACGAAGCGACGGTTCGCCCGGTCGCTGACAAAGAGTCCGATCAACCCTGCAATCAACACGGCGCCCACCGCGCCAATAGCAATCTGCTGGAACCGCGCACGCCGCCGCTCGACGCGCAAGTTGCTGCCAGCAAGGCCCGCTTCCTCGAAGATCACATCGCGCAGCAAACGCTTCACGAAGTATGCGCGGCCACTCGATGTATCGGCGAGCAGCACTTCCCGTTGCAACCCGAGCGCTGCGGCCATGGAACTCATCATGCGGTCGAGCGGACGGCCGCTTTGCGTGCCGCTCGTGAAATACACGCCGCGCAACAACGCGGCGCGATCAAAGCGCGATTCGCTGAAGGCGTCATCCAGGAAACGCTGCAGCGATCCTTCGATACCCGCGAACTGCTGCGGGAACGAATAGATCAGCGCGCGACGGCGCACATCGGTTTCCTGCTGCATGCGTTGCAGCACGCGCTCCTGGAGCTGCCGATGGAGCAACCGGAATTCATCCGGGAAACGTTGCAGCGGTTGTCCTGAATTTTCCGCGCCGTCTTCAGGCGAATGCGGGAACGTCACGCCCCACACTTGCTCGCGTTCGTCGCGGCCGAGGTCATCGAAGAATTCGGAGAAGCCGGAGAGCATGTCGCTCTTCGTGACTACCACGTACACCGGGAAACGCATGCCGAGCTGCTTGTTCAACTCGCTCAGGCGTTCACGCACCGACGCCGCGTGCGCGGCACGTTGGGCATCGGTCTGCTGCAACAAGTCCGCTGCCGACACGACGACCATCACGCCGTTGAGCGGACGACGCGGACGGTACTTGCGCAGCATTGCGAGAAATCCGAGCCATGCGCCGCGATCCGCTTCGGCGTGGCTGTCTTGCGTGGTGAAGCGGCCGGCGGTGTCGAGGAGAACGGCGTCGTCGGTGAACCACCAGTCGCAATGACGCGTGCCGCCAACGCCACCAATCGCCTGCGCGCCAAGGCGGTCAGCCAGCGGAAATCGCAACCCTGAATGAACCAGCGCCGTCGTTTTGCCTGCACCCGGCGCGCCAACGAACATGTACCACGGCAAGTCGTAAATGGTCTGGCGGCGCGCACTGAACCACGATTTCCAGCCCTTGCCGTCTTTGCCCGTCGCGGTGGTTCGAAGCGTCTTCAATGCTTCCTCGAAGCGCGTGCGCAGGATGGCGAGATCCGCATCGGCGGCCTTGCGTGCTTCGCTCGGTTTGCGATCGGCCGGGTTCACCGAATCCGCGATAAGACTGCGCACGAAGTTGGAACTCGCAAGCCGCGCCTTCACGGCACGCGCGCCGAAGTACACCGCCCAGCACGCGGACAGCAGCGCGATCGCGATCCATCGGCTGGTCGTACTTCCTAGCGGCTCGCTACCGTTGAACGCGAGCAAGGGTCCTTCGAACCACACAATGAACGCCAGCGCCAACACGCCGAAAAACGACATGACCACCGGTATCCGGGGCGCATCCATGAACGCCGGCATTCTCTCGCTCTCCGGCGGCAACCAGCAAAAGGTGCTGTTCGCACGGGCGCTGGCGTCGGATGCCGACCTGATCCTGATGGACGATCCCACCCGG
>NZ_JBSIPA010000294.1:0-8221 GCF_053574605.1 Caballeronia sp. M23-90
TCGCAGCCTTGACACGCGCGCCGCCGCCCCCTCCTCCCGGACCACCCGCTGGTTCGAACGCCAGCATCCGCAGCAGCGTCATGGTGAACCCGGCGTATTCATCGGGCGCGAGACCCAGTTCACCACGCCCGATGGTCGCGATCTGATAGAACAGTTGCACGTGCTCGGCGCTGAGGGCATCGGCAAAACGGCGGATATCGCCGGCCTCCGGCCATTCATCGAGCACCGATGCCGGCGCAAACTGCGCCCATGCAACCTTGTGCAGCAATCCGGCAAGATCCTGCAGCGCCGTGGAAAACGACAGGCTGCGCAACGCCATTTCGTCCGCGATAGCCAGCACGCCCGGCCCGTCGCCGATCGCGAGCGTATCGAGCAAACGGATCAGATAACTCTGGTCGAGCGCGCCGAGCATTCCGCGCACGGCTTCCTCGGTCACCTGGTTCGCCGAGTATGCGATGGCCTGGTCAGTGAGAGAAAGCGCGTCACGCATGCTGCCGTCAGCCGCACGCGACAACAACCGCAACGCCTGCGCCTCGTAAGGGATTTTTTCCTCGCCCAGCACGTGTTCCAGATGACCGACAATATGTCCCGCCGGCATCTGCTTCAAGTTGAACTGGAGACAGCGCGAGAGCACGGTAACCGGGATCTTTTGCGGATCGGTGGTGGCGAGGATGAACTTGACGTGTGCGGGCGGCTCTTCCAGCGTCTTCAACATGGCGTTGAATGCGTGGTTCGTGAGCATGTGCACTTCGTCGATCATGTAGACCTTGAAACGCGCATCGACCGGGGCGTACACGGCACGCTCGAGGAGCGCCGCCATCTCGTCCACGCCACGATTGCTGGCCGCGTCCATCTCCACATAATCGACAAAGCGTCCCTCGTCGATTTCCTTGCACGCCCGGCACACGCCGCACGGCGTTGAGGTCACGCCGGTCTCGCAATTGAGCGCCTTGGCGAAGATACGGGACAGCGTCGTCTTGCCGACACCGCGCGTTCCTGTGAACAGATAAGCGTGATGCAGCCGCCCGCCGTCGAGTGCGTGCGTGAGCGCGCGCACCACGTGCTCCTGGCCGACGAGCGAGGCGAAAGATTTGGGGCGCCACTTGCGTGCGAGAACTTGATAGGTCATGCCGAAATTGTATCAGCAACGTCAAGAGCCCAAAGCGTTTCCAAGGCGGTACGGCACGGGCTCGAACAACGTTCGGCGCGCTGCGGGAAACGCATTGAAATGCGATTCAGGCGGCCATACATTTGACGCAAAGGAAGTAAGAGCTGGAGCGAAAGATGCGAGGAAACAGCAGAGATAAAAACAGGGGAGATGAAGCGAAGGTGACGAGCCCGACCCTCGGCACTGGTAGAAAACGGCTGTGGCTGCTTCGTTCCCGACCTGACCAGGTTGACCGCGCCACCATGCGAGGAGGCCCGTCACGCAGAATCATATCAGACTTGGTACGCATTGCGTACCCCCATCCTCAAGCGCCCTTGCGTTCACCCCGTCACCTCATGGCTCGCCGCCCCTTAATCGACGCAGAAAAACCGGCTTGGAGATCTTGAAAAACGCGGGTCCGGGTACATCCTATCGGTACCCGGCAACGGATAGCAAAGTAAGCTAAGATGACATTTTGAAGCACCGGCTAAACACCGTGTGGCGGGCAGAAGCGGCTTACTGGCAACGGTTTCGCGCCCACCCAAGCGAGCGGTTCTACACCCCGCGGCGCGGGAGAACAATTTCCTTGTTTTGGTGTATCGTGGCGAGCATTCAAACGCGGGCCTCGAATTCAGAGAGGTATCTACATAATGAGCGAATCGATCAAACATATTAGCGACGCATCCTTTGACCAGGACGTCACGAAGTCGGATAAACCCGTTCTGCTCGATTTCTGGGCTGAATGGTGCGGTCCCTGCAAGATGATTGCGCCCATCCTCGACGAAGTTGCCAAGGATTATGGCGACCGCCTGCAAATCGCGAAGATCAATGTGGATGAACACCAATCCACCCCCGTGAAGTTCGGTGTGCGCGGCATCCCCACGCTGATCCTCTTCAAGAACGGCGCGGTTGCAGCGCAAAAGGTCGGCGCCTTGTCGAAGTCGCAACTGACAGCGTTTCTGGACAGTAACCTGTGAGATCGAATCCGGGACGCCGGCGTCAGGCAACGTATTCGGCGACCCGGATTCAGCAGCAAGTCTGTATTAGTGCACGGCCTGGCTTCGGTGCCAGGCCACACAAGTGAAAAGCAAGTAAAAGCGATTAGTTGCACCTGTGGGATTCCCGCTAAATGTTGTGCGACCACAACATGCGCGCGTTCCATCGCCACCAGGCCTTTTCGAGGCTCCGTCGGCATGTGCTATGCTAGAATCCTAAGACTGCAAGACCAAGACGGTTTAGGTCCTTGAGCGTTCAGCTCACTTCTCCTCCCAAATTCTCTGTTGTACCTCTTCTCCCTGGCGGGAAATCCGTATGCATTTATCCGAGCTCAAGTCTCAGCACGTCTCCGCATTGATCGAAATGGCCAATGGCCTGGAGATCGAAAACGCCAATCGCCTGCGCAAGCAGGAATTGATGTTCGCGATTCTTAAAAAGCGCGCCAAGACCGGCGACACGATTTTCGGCGACGGCACGCTCGAAGTATTGCCGGACGGCTTCGGCTTCCTCCGCTCACCCGAGACTTCATACCTCGCCAGCACGGACGATATCTACATCAGCCCGTCGCAGATCCGCCGCTTCAACCTGCATACCGGCGACACCATCGAAGGCGAAGTGCGCACCCCGAAAGACGGCGAGCGTTATTTCGCGCTGGTCAAGGTGGACAAGGTCAACGGCCAGGCGCCGGAAGCCTCGAAGCACAAGATCATGTTCGAGAACCTGACGCCGCTGCACCCGAACAAGCCGCTGCCGCTCGAGCGCGAAATGCGCGGAGAGGAAAATGTGACAGGCCGGATCATCGACATGATCTCGCCTATCGGCAAGGGGCAGCGCGGGTTGCTGGTGGCATCGCCGAAATCGGGCAAGACCGTGATGCTGCAGCACATTGCGCACGCCATCAAATCGAACCACCCGGATATCGTGCTGTTCGTGCTGCTGATCGACGAACGCCCGGAAGAAGTGACGGAAATGCAGCGCTCGGTGGTCGGCGAAGTGATCGCCTCCACCTTCGACGAACCCGCCGCGCGCCACGTGCAAGTCGCGGAAATGGTGATCGAAAAGGCCAAGCGCCTGGTCGAAATGAAGCACGACGTGGTCATCCTGCTCGACTCCATCACGCGTCTCGCGCGCGCCTACAACACGGTCGTGCCGGCTTCGGGCAAGGTGCTGACCGGTGGTGTGGATGCCAACGCGCTGCAACGTCCGAAGCGGTTCTTCGGCGCGGCGCGCAATATCGAGGAAGGCGGATCGCTGACCATCATCGGTACGGCACTGATCGAAACCGGCAGCCGCATGGACGACGTGATCTACGAAGAGTTCAAGGGCACCGGCAACATGGAAGTGCATCTGGAACGCCGTCTTGCTGAAAAGCGCGTTTATCCGTCGATCAACCTGAACAAGTCGGGCACGCGCCGCGAAGAACTGCTCATCAAGCCTGACCTGCTCCAAAAGGTCTGGGTGCTGCGCAAGTTCATTCACGACATGGACGAAGTCGAGTCCATGGAATTCCTGCTCGACAAGATCCGCCAGACCAAGAACAACGCTGAATTCTTCGATCTGATGCGCCGCGGCGGTAGTTGAGCCCCGACGGTCCAACCGAACACGAAAGCCGTCCGCATTGCGGGCGGTTTTTTTTCGTCCATCGAGACCCGCACCGGGATTCCCAACGTGTACGTTCACGTTCATGTTGATCTATAATTCAGGGAAACCTTTCTCGCCGGAACGCAAACCGGCCAACGTCATGTCCGAAGAACTTCTGACCGTGCGCGACGCCGCCGAGCGGCTCGGAGTCACGCCCCGCACGCTGAAATACTATGAAGAACGCGGCCTTGTTGTGCCGAGCCGGAGCGAGGGGCGGTATCGGCTATACGGCGCAGACGATCTGGAACGGTTCGGGCGCATTCTCCGGCTTCGCTCGCTCGGATTCTCGCTGCACGGGATTGTCGAGATGCTCAAGCGGCCGCTCGAAAAAACCGAGGCGGGCCACAACCGTTATTCGCCGGATTCGCTGGCCGGAATCAAGAACGGCTTGCAACAGCAACTCGATGCCATCGATACCCGTATCGAAAACGTGCGTCGAGAACTGAAAGAAGCGCAGACCGTACGTGCGGAGTTGCGGCTCGATCTGGATTACGTGGAAGCGCGGCTTGCAGGCCAATCCGCCGAAGCGCTCCTCGAACAACAATCTAAGACGCGCGCCAAACCGGGGAGCAAGAAGTAATGAGCGCGCGGGCGCCGGTATTCGCAGTCGAGCGGCTGCGAGGCGACTTCTTCCCGTGGGTGCTGGCGCTGGTAACCGGCCTGGATTACTTCGATAACGCCATCTTCTCGTTCTTCGCGAGCTACATTGCGGGCGGCATCAATGCATCGCCGGACGAGCTCGTGTGGTCATCGAGTGCTTACGCGGTCGCGGCCGTGCTCGGGATCTTGCAGCAGCAATGGTGGGTCGACCGGCTGGGGCATCGGCGATACGTGGCTGGTTGCATGTTGTTCTACGCGTGCGGCGCGATCCTGTCGGCGCTCACAGAAACCTCGCTGGAACTCATGTTCACACGCGGCCTTCAAGGCTACTTCATCGGTCCGATGATGGGCGCCTGCCGCATCCTGATCCAGATCAGCTTCACGCCGCAAAAACGCGCCGGCGCGACGCGCGCCTTCCTGCTGCTGATCGTGGGCAGCAGCGCGATCGCGCCGTTGTTCGGCGGCTGGCTGGTATCGCATTTCGACTGGCGCGCGTTGTTCGCATGCACGGCGCCGGTGGGTTTCGCGTTCGCGGGCCTTGCGATGCTCGCGTTGCCCGATTCGGGCAATGTTCATCGCGACGAACGCGGCGCCACGTCCTTCTGGCCATATCTGGTGTTTGCGTTCGCCCAGGGCGCATTGCAAATCGTGATGCAACAGGTTCGCTTCGAGCACTTGACCACCTCGCCGACGCTGGTGACGCTGACGGCAGCCGGCATCGGCGCGCTGGTCTGGTTTGCGTGGCATCAGTGGCATCACCCGGCCCCACTCGTTCGCCTTCACGCGCTGCGCGAGCGATCGTTCCAGGTTGGCCTCGTGCTGTACATGCTCTACTACTTCGAGTCCACGGGATTCAGCTATCTGATCTCGCGGTTTCTGGAACAAGGACTGGGGTATCCAGTTCAGAATGCCGGACGGCTCGTGGGGATAACGTCGCTGATATCAGGTTCGGCGCTCTTCCTTTATTTCAAATATACAAAGTACGTCACGCGGAAGAAATGGATCATCGTGCCGGGGTTTGCGATTGCAGCGCTGGTCGGGTGGATGATGACGCGCATGTCGCCGGGCGTGGCACAAATCGATCTCATCCTGCCGATGCTGCTGCGCGGCTTGCTGTTGCTGTTCATCGTGCTGCCGGTGGCGAACCTCACGTTCAAGATCTTCGCCATAGAAGAGTTCACGCATGGCTACCGGCTGAAGAATATCGTGCGGCAGTTGACGCTCTCGTTTGCGACGGCGGCGGTGATCATCGTGGAGCAGCACAGGCAGGCGCTGCATCAATCGCGGCTCGCCGAAGCCGTGAATCCGTACAATCCGGAGTTCCAGAACGCCGCAGCCACGCTCGCGCACGGGTTTGCCGCTGCCGGCCATACGGCCGGTGAGGCTCACGCGCTCGCCCTCGTGACGATTTCCCGTATGGTCACGCAGCAGGCGAGTTTCCTGGCGTCGCTCGATGGCTTTTATTTCCTGATGGGCGTCGCGATTTGCGGTGGTCTGTTCGCGGCATGGCAAAAACAGATTGACTGAATTCGAGAGACTGACACGGACCTCATGGCCAATTTTCTGACCCGGCTGATCGGCGGGAATCGTCGCGAACGGGCGCTGCGCAAGTACGCGATCGATGACGCGCTATGGCAAACCACGCTCGACCGGCTGCCGTTTTTCGGCCATCTTAGTGCCGGCGACCTGGAGCGTCTGCGTGAGAACACGACGCTTTTCATCGCCGAGAAGGAATTTTCGACGGCGCACGATCTGCCGCTGACCGACGCGATGATCGTCTCCATCGCCTTGCAGGCCTGCCTGCCGGTGCTGAACCTGAGCCTGGAGTTGTATCGCGGATGGGTGGGCGTGATCGTGTACCCGGGCGAGTTCGTCATCAAGAAAACGGTCGAGGACGAGGACGGCGTGGTGCATGAGATCGAACACGACGCCAGCGGGGAGGCTTGGGAAGGCGGCCCGGTGGTGTTGTCGTGGGAGGACGCGCAGATGACCGGCGGGGAGGACGCGTACAACGTCGTGATCCATGAGTTCGCGCACAAGATCGACATGCTCAACGGCGAGGCGGATGGACACCCGCCGCTCTACCGCAAATGGCATGCGCCGCTCGATTCCGTGGCCTGGAACGATGTCTTCGATCATGCCTACGACCATTTCTGCGCTCAAGTCGACGCCGTCTCCGACCGCCGATGGAACCGTTTCGAGCGCGAATCCCTGATCGATCCGTACGCGGCCGACCATCCGTCGGAGTTTTTCGCGGTGTGCAGCGAGGCCCTGTTCGTGAAACCGGCGGCCTTCGAACGGGACTATCCCGAGTTGTATCGGCTGCTCGCGCGTTACTACCGGCAAGACCCGGCGAACGTGGGCGCGCTTGCGTAAGCGCTTGGCCAGAGTGCCCCAAAAACATGCCAGGCGACTGATTTTCTGGCATAATCCACGGTTTTCGACCTCAGGCAAGTGGCTCGCGCTCGGGAAAAGTGACAAACGTCATACTGAGCGCACGTTGAGCGGGCTGGCTACCAACAGATACCAAAGGAAAGACCATGAAAGAAGGCATTCACCCGAATTACCGCGAAGTGCTGTTCGTCGACATGTCGAATGATTTCAAATTCATTACGCGTTCGACCATCAACACGCGCGAAACCGGCGAGTTCGAAGGCAAGCAGTACCCGCTGGCAAAGATCGAAGTGTCGTCGGAATCGCATCCGTTCTACACCGGTCAGCAAAAGATCATGGACACGGCCGGCCGTGTCGAGAAGTTCAACAAGAAGTTCGCAGCGTTCTCGTCGAAGAAGTAATTCAGCAGAATTGCAGCACTGAAGAAAGGCAGCGAAAGCTGCCTTTTTTTTCGCTTGAATTTTCGTCGGAAGCCCGTCGTCTACGCACCGCAACGACGCGCGCGACGGCTCCCGTCTACAATGCCGGATTCGTTAAAAATTGCACTAACTAAAAAGTGACGAAAAAGCGTCACGAAAACCGCGCGCTCCCGGGCTTGCCAGCCTTGATCCAGCGCCGCCGCTTCGCCCAATCCGTTCTGTTTCCTGTCGCCACCGCATGCGAAATGTCATCCGTCTGACCGCCTCCGCAACCAGCGCCCTGCCGCGCTGGCTGCTGCTGACCATTTGTATCGTCTATGCGTCGTTTGGCCTGTTCGGCCGCGATCCGTGGAAAAACGAGGACGCGGCAGGTTTCGGCGTGATGTGGACGATGGCCAACGGCAGCGTCAAGGACTGGCTATTGCCGAATCTGGTCGGCAAGGCGCTGACCTCCGACGGCCCGTTCATCTATTGGTTCGGCGCGGGTTTCATTCGCCTGCTGAGCCCTTGGGTCGATGCCAGCAACGCCTCGCGGGTCGTCACCGGCCTGCTCTTTTGTATTGCGTGCGCGTTTGTCTGGTACACGGCGTATTTGCTCGGCCGCCGCGACGAAGCGCAGCCCTTCAAGTACGCGTTCGGCGGCGAACCGGAACCGCGTGACTACGGCCGCACGCTCGCCGACGGCGCCCTGCTCATCTTGCTCGCCTGCTTTGGTCTTGCCGAGCGTGGCCACGAAACCACGCCTCAGCTTGCCCAGTTCGCCGGTACCGCCATGCTCGTGTACGGCCTCGTGCGCAGTTGCGATAAACCCATTCAAGGCGCGCTCATCTGGGGCGCGGCGATCGGCCTTGTCGGTTTGTCGAGCAGTCCGGTGCTGGTGCTTGCACTCCTGATCTAGGATCGCCACGTTTCAAATGCAGCGGCGGCAACACGAATTCCTTCTTCGCCTTGGCATCGCGCGGCGTGAGAATCGCTTCGAGCGGTTCGTACCGGATCACTTCTTCGCTTTTGGCGAGCGCGGCAG
>NZ_JBSIPA010000295.1:0-8220 GCF_053574605.1 Caballeronia sp. M23-90
TTGTATTCGCGTTTGCTATCGCGGCACCGTTGCCGGTTGCGTATCCGGCGCCGAGGCCCGTCGACGGAGCGTTCGCGATGGGCGCAATCTACGCTGTACTTCCAGCGGGATGCATATCACCGAAGGTGCCAGGGGGGGCCTATTACTTATGCGGAAATACCTGGTTCCGGCCCGCATACGGAGCGAACGGCGTCTATTATCGTGTCGTGCCGACACCATAGCGACCGAACTCCGAGCGGACCTTAACCCGCGTTTGCTGCGGCACAGAAGATCGCCAGGTCGGACAATTGCATCCTGTAGGCTTTCCACCTGATCGGATGCAAGTTGACTCGTCATGGTGCAAATCTTGTGATCCTCTGCCCTTGTACACCAAGACCGACCATCAACCCATGCTGCCCGTATATAAATGCATAGACGTCAGGCCGCAGCGTCGTCGAGTTCGCGGAGCGGCCGGCTCCCGCATCAAGAACCACGACGCTCGGACCCATCCCGATTGACCACCCGTCACTCGAGGCGAGATAGGCGACGGCAGCGTCGGTCATGAAAAACATTGCCTCCGAGAACGTTTGTTCGCCTGCCTGTGCACCGTAGGAAACCGCCCTTGCCGTGTAATAACCCAGGGCTCTGCCGTCAGGTCCAAACATGACGCCTTTCCCGCCTTGGGCGCCGACCATGAAGCCTGCCTTCCGGATCTCGGGGAATACAAGAATCGCTTTGGCTCCGTAGCGAAGGTCGCTCGCCCTCGGCGTTTTATCGAACAGGTACTGAAGCGCTGCAAACGCTCTACTTTCAAGTCCCGGGTCGTCGCCTCCGGACGACGTCTGCTGCGCGCAGCATACCGCCGAGAAAAGGCAGACCGAGATCGCACAAATACACCGGCCAAGTCGCATCATGTTAGTACTCCGATTCCGGATGCCTTCTTTGGCAGGGCAACCGCTTCCCCGATTTCGACTGGTTCAGTTGGGTGCCAAGGACACGATCCAATTAAGCAGTGAAGCAGTCGTCTTGTTGCCAGCTTATCGTCTGCACCGAACCAAAACACCCCATAGCCGATGTATTCGATTCGATTAACAAGGGGCTTTTATCATACGCGCGGTTCACCACTGCTTTCAGCGTGTCTTCTCCGATGAGCGCTCCCATTGCGTTTCGTCCATAGCGAGGCGAAAGCCCAGATGCGACATCCCGTTCATCGGGTCGGTGCCTCGACGGGCACTGGTGCGATAGCTTGTACAATAAGTTTCGCTGCACAGGAAAGAACCGCCACGCGTCACGCGAGATGGTGCGTAGACAGCACCTTGTACCGTCGGGTCGAAACTGTCGCGTGGTCCTTGCGGATTCGTCGATATCTTTGCAGCGGCTGCCTCTATACGAAACGCGTCGGCACGATACCAGTCGCCAACCCACTGCCATACGTTGCCGGCCATGTCGTAAAGGCCATATCCGTTGGGTGCGTAACTGCCGACAGGCGTGGTGCCAATCTGCACTTTCTCGGTAGAGCCGATCCTCGCAGCGACCGGGAAAGGTTGCGCACCATCGTCCCAGGTATTGGCCATTTTCTTGCCACCTGGGGCGAGCTCTGCGCCCCATGAATAGTCTGCCTGCTCGAGGCCTCCGCGCGCCGCAAATTCCCACTCCGCTTCGGTCGGAAGGCGTTTATGCGCCCATTTCGCATAAGCAGTCGCGTCTTCGTATGAGACCTGGACGACCGGATGGTTTTCCTTGCCGGAGATTGAACTGTCGGGACCCATTGGGTGCTTCCAGCTCGCGCCGGGAACGAACTTCCACCAGCGCGAATAATCGTCTAGCGGCACCGGTTCATCGGTACCGGCAAAGACCATGGCACCGGGCACAAGTAGGCTGTCATCCGGTTCAGGTGTGTCAGGTGGCAATTGCGCTGCGAGGTCTTCCCACTTTGGTTTTTGTTCAGCGGTTGTGACATAGCCGGTAGCCGCGACGAATTGCGCAAACTCGGCGTTCGTGATGTCATGCCGGTCAATCCAGTAGCCGCTCAGTCGTACCTCGTGGGCCGGACCTTCATTGCGTTGAGCTTGTCTGTGATTGCTGCCCATCAAGAACTGTCCGTGTGGTATCCAGACCATATCTCTCGGACCAATCCGTCCATCGCCAACGGTGAGGGCTGCCGGTCCTCGGAACTGCTGAAAAACGGCAAACGCCGACCCAGCACCAATAGTGCTCATCGCGACGGCAGCAATTGCAACCTTGTGCTTGAGATTTCGAATCACGACTGCCTCCACAACTTGATCTCGTCCGATGTAATTGCGCCTTCTCCCGGCTTGAGTGACGCATCCAGCAAGATTGGATGTTTGCGCTGGCCGATACCATTGGACCAAGGTCCAATGGTGTCAAACCTGATTAGCGCGTTAATGTTCCCATATCAGCCGGTTTTGCTCGTTTCGATGCTGCGGCAGGACCGCTTTCGTCGCCAAAGTATCGACCTGTGAAAACATGCACTCGTTCTTTCGCCGAACTCCCGTCGCACTGCTTGACAAAACAAACCCGGAGAAAATAAAGCCGTGCGCTGCACGCCTCAGGCAATGCACGCAGACTCAAGAACCATCCCGGGAGGACCGCTGTCGAGAATGCACGTGTCCGGGCTTGATAGATCGACCTACGATGACTGGCTTCCGGGGGTTCGCAATCCTGAAGTCGCAATTCCTAAAAATGAAACGCGGAGAAAAGCGATGAATCCTCGGTTCCAGAAGTGGCTAAAAACGATTCTCCCTCTCGTTGCAGCGCTGGCCGTCCAGCCTGTATGTGCGCAGGAACCAGGCAAAAAGCCCAACATCGTTGTGATCATGGCTGACGATGTCGGCATGTGGAACATCAGTGCGTACCATCGAGGAATGCTGGGCGGCAGCACGCCCAATATTGACCGCATTGCCAAGCAAGGCGCGTTGTTCACCGACTACTATGCCCAGCAATCATGTACCGCGGGCCGCGCCGCGTTCATTCTTGGACAGACTCCCTTTCGCACAGGGCTCCTGGCTGTGGGATTACCGGCGGCCAAGCAGGGTATTCAGGACACCGATCCGACGATTGCACAACTCCTCAAGCCATACGGCTATGCAACGGCGCAAATCGGCAAGAACCACCTTGGAGACCGTAACGAGTACCTCCCGACAGTGCATGGCTTCGATGAATTCTTCGGAATCCTTTATCACTTGAATGCCATGGAAGAGCCGTATGCGGGGGACTATCCGAAAGCCCCTAGATACCCGGACTTCCGGGCAAAGTTCGGCCCCCGCAACATGATCGACAGCAAAGCGAGCAACACGGATGACACTACTGTGGACCCCCGCTTCGGGAAGGTCGGAAAACAAATAATCCAGGATGGCGGCCCGCTGCCGCCGCATCCGGGCATGGACGCGACGGCCAAGTTCAATATGGAAGACATCGATGAGGAATTGGTACGGCGATCGACTGACTTCATGGATCGCTCCGTAAAAGCAGGCAAGCCATTCCTGCTCTGGCACAACAGCACCCGTATGCATGTCTGGACCCACCTCTCTCCCAAATGGCAAGACAAGAGTGGCTACGGACTTTATGCGGATGGCATGATGGAACTAGACTGGGAAGTAGGCCAGATTCTCAACAAAATCGACGAATTGGGCGTTGCTGACAATACGATTGTGATCTTTACAAGCGATAACGGCGCGGAAATCTTTACGTGGCCAGATGGCGGTAACCATCCCTTTCGGGGAGAGAAAGGAACGACCTATGAAGGCGGCTTCAGGGTGCCCTTGCTCGTGAAGTGGCCCGGAGCCATTCAACCCGGCAGCATTGTCAATTCAATTTTTGCGGCAGAGGACTGGATGCCGACGCTGCTTGCCGCGGCAGGGGATCCCAACGTCAAGGATGAGCTCCTGATGGGAAAGAAGGTCGGCGACAAGACCTTCAAGAACCACCTCGATGGCTACAACTTCATGCCGTTCTTCAAAGGCGATGTTCCAGAGGCGCCGCGGCACGAGTTCTTTTACTTTACTGACAGCGGAGATCTCCTGGCTGTCAGGTACGACGAGTGGAAGATCAGCTTTAAAACCATCACGGGCAATCTGTTCACCGGTTCTCAAGACTCCACCAACGTTCCTCTTGTGACGAACCTCCGGCAAGATCCATGGGAGCGTTATCAGGACCAGTCGATGTTGTATGGAAAATGGTGGGGAGAACATTTGTGGGTGATGATACCCAGCGTGGCAATTGTGGGCCAGTTCCTCCAATCCTTCGTTCAGTTTCCGCCCAGCCAAAAATCCGGATCGTTGAGCATCGAAAAGGCGCTGGCGCAGATGCAGTCGGGTGCAGCAGGGGCGGGGAAATGACGTGCATTCATGTCCTTCACAGTTGACTGAGCGGTGCGCCAACCTACCCTTTGCGTTGGCGATCCGCCGCAGTCCGGACGGCACTTCATGATTGAGCGCGGCACGGCTTGCGCAACGGCGACCCATTCGCACGCCACGTTTGCGTCATCCGCACTGTCGTCGGCATCAGGCGAGGCGTCATTCTAATTTCCGCCGGCGTGCGAGGCGGACGTTCGCTTGTGGGGCCGTTCGATTTCGGGATCGATGGCTTTTTTGGATCTCGTGCTTTTGACCGTCGCTTCGGCCGTGCTTGACCCGTTGATTGCCCGATCCTTACTTGCGGTAACAACCGGGCAAGCGTCGAAGCGTTACCAAAGCCCGCCAGGCTCGAATAAACGCGTGCATCCTCACATGCTACACGCGAGAGATTCGAAGTACCGAGCAACGGAAACTACCCGACATCAAGGCTAGCAGCCACAACCTTGACGTGACGGACGCGAGTGTCATCGTCGAAAGCGGCCCTGTATGAAACTCCTCACCACAAGGATGTCACGAGGAAAACCGAACCATGGCCAGATTGAATCCCGCGCTTCGACGCAGCCGAAGGCCACCCTTGTCACGCAAGAGAAGAACCGTTTTCGCCGCCGCCGCCCTGGTCACGCTGGCCGTGCTGAGCTGGGCTTTTGCGATTGTGATCAAGCCAGCCATCCAGCGGACGATTGTCATCACGACGGGCGCGGACGGAGGCATCTATCGCGGCTTCGCAGATCGCTATGCCCCCATCCTGAAGCAGGATGGCATCGTGCTCGACATTCGCAGTTCTTCCGGTTCGATCGAGAACTATCAGCGGTTGAGCAAACCTGGCAGCGACTATGAAGTGGGATTCGTCCAGTCAGGCACCGTCTCCGCCAAGGAAGCAGACGGGCTCCAGACCATCGCCGCAGTCTCCTATGAGCCGATCTGGGTTTTCTATCGCGGCGATCCGGTCATCAACCGCCTGGCACAGCTACGAGGCAAACGCATTGCCATAGGCGTTCCCGGCAGCGGCCTGCTTGATGTTTCCCTGCAATTGCTCGCCTACAGCGGCATCACAGCGGTTAATACCGCGCTGCTGAAAATGGACGCGGGCAAAGCCTATCAGGAACTGAACGCGGGGCGCCTCGACGCAGCTTTCTTCATTGGCCGACCCGATGGGACGATGCAACAGACGTTACTGAACAGCAGCCTGAAGCTGATGAATTTTGCGCAAGCCGACGCGTTGGTGCAAAAGTTCCCTGCTCTTTCGAAAGTCATCTTTCCGCGAGCATCCACGAGTATCGTCAACGACCTGCCTCAGGCCGATGTGACGCTGCTCGCCGCGACCGCACTTCTCGTGTCCAAGGACAGCCTGCACCCGGCGCTGACTTACCTGCTGCTCGACGCCGCGAAGAGGGTCCACGGCGCCGAGGACTACTTCACGCCTATGAACACGTTCCCCAACGCGAACACCGAAGAGTTTCCGGTGTCGGACGAAAGCACACGCTACTTCAGATCAGGCAGACCTATCCTTCAGCGATATCTGCCATTCTGGTTGGCGAGCTTTGTGGAACGACGGCTTCTGATCTTGCTGCCTTTCATGGCATTACTGCTTGCGTTGCTGCAGGCATTGCCGCGCATGGCGGAGAGGCAGATAAAAAATCGGCTGGTGATCTGGTACCGCGAGATCAAGTCGCTGGAAGACGAGATATGGAAAGTCAATAGGCCGACCGCTGATCAGATCGCCCAGTGGCGTGACGAGATACAAAATCTGGATGCTCACGCAAACGAGATCTCAATCCCGCAGCGTTATCTTCAGGACGTATACAACCTCAAGCAGGCAATCGGTTTCGTACGAGCTCGGATCGACCAGGTGTCGACAAGAGCTGAAAAGTGAACGATTGCTCCCGGCAAAACCGTCTTGACCGGCACGAATTCACTAACGGTACTGGGTCATGCAACGCTGACTATAGCGATGCCTCGCGCAAGGCAGCTACGCCTGACGAGGTGGTACGTGCCAATCACAACGTCAGAACCGGATCCCGACTCCCGCATACGGACCTTGTGTCTTGATGTTGTAGAGAAATTCCGGTTTTTCGTAGTCCATACTAAGGATCCGATACCCCAGCTTCACTACGATGGTTTTCGAGAATTTGTAGTCAACGCCGCCCAGGAACTGCCACGAATGCTTGGTTCCGCCCGTCCCCGCGTCGGCGTAGCCCGAAACAGACCATTTATCCGTGAACATGTAAGCGCCGCGGACTGCCAGGAAACCGTCGGTCCAGTTTGCACTTTTGTCGCCACTGCGGCCGTCTGGAAAGACCCGGCCACCCGAGTAGGACAGGTCACCGTCCACATAAGCGTAACGCACGCCGACCAGGACATCGATCGGCATGACCGGACTGTCGATTATTCGATACGCTGCAGCGGCCTGGAGTATCGTTTCGTTCAGTTTAAGGCGCAACGTGCCGAGTGCACCGCCAAGCAGCGGATCGGATGTCTTGGATACCTTGATGTAGATCGTGTCGACAACTACGCCCCATCGACCGTAGCGCGCTTCGAAAGAGCCCATTCCACCGAAATTGAGATTTTTGAGGACGTCGGAAAAACTCGCGTCTAGGTTTGCCGTGGGCGTGCGTGTTCCAACGCGCGACCACCCGCTGATTCCTGCGACCCAGAGATACGGCGTAGCCTGGAACTGCCAGCCGTTACCCGGCGGTGTATCGGCCATTGCAACAGCCGAACATCCGGCAGCAACGCCAACGAGTGCGCTCATGCAAATTCCGCGCTTCATAGTAGTCGTCCCCCTTGGTTCGACGTCCCATGACGTCCAGATACGCAAAGCCCGCACTCACCGCCAAACGGATTTTGACCGCGACAGTCGAACAGCCGTTTATCCAACGCGCCGTAGCAGGCGTATTCGAGCTTATTGTTGTCGATAATTTCCACGCGATCTATGGGACCTTGGTCTCATAGATCGCGCTGTTATCTCAGACCGTCGCGACGGTTGCGGACTGCAGGCAATGTTGAAGTCGGGCTAACGCCTGAAAGCGTGCGCGGGAAAAACAGGCCACACGTTGAGCCGTTTCGTTGCCAGATGGGATCGCGCGCCGCTGCAGGTGCACGCGGCCACCCTGAACGAGGCGACGGGAATCGCCCCGTGTCGCCAACCAGATTCAGAACCCCAGCGCCACTGCCAGCAATCCCCCGAGGACCCCGAACCCGACCACGGCAACTGCAACCATCGTCAATACCCGTGGTGGAAACGAGCGCCCCAGCATGGCAACTGACGGCAGGCTGATCGGCGGCAGCGTCATCAACAACGCGCCTGCCGGCCCCACGGACATGCCGAGCGAGAGCATCGCCTGGATGATCGGCACTTCGCCGGCCGTCGGAATCACGAATAAGGTGCCGGCAATGGCAAGACCGACGATCCACAACACGCTGTTGTCGATGTTCGGTCCGATATGCGGAAACAGCCACGCACGCGCCGCCCCAAGCACCAGCACGAGAACGATGTACTCCGGCACCAGCCGGATGGTCATGCGCCCGAGGATGCGAACCCAGCGCGTGAACGCAGTCCCCGGATCTTCCGCAGCCACGAGCTTCGCCATCTCGCCGCGCGACGCCTCTGCTTCCTTCGGCGTCACCATGCGGTTCACGGCGTAGCCGAGCCCGAACACCATCAGGACCCCCAGGGCTAGGCGCAAGCCCATCCATTGCCAGCCGAGCACGAAGCCCATGAAGATCAGCGTAGCCGGATGGATGTACGCCGAGTGGTGCCAAGCGGCGGCGCGCACTCACATCGCGGATCCAAACGTCAGGGCCTGGGTCCTGCTGCACACCGACATCGCATTCCTCAATCAAGCCGCGTGGCTCAAGAACGAGA
>NZ_JBSIPA010000296.1:0-8190 GCF_053574605.1 Caballeronia sp. M23-90
TGGCCATCGTCACGACCATCAGGCCACCGCCGCCCAGCCCCTGCAGCGCGCGCAGCACGATCAACTGCGTCATGTCCTGCGCGACGCCGCACAGGATCGAACCCGCCAGAAAGATCAGGATGGCAGCCTGGATCACGACCTTGCGGCCGAACAGATCGCCGAACTTGCCGTACAGCGGCACCACGATAGTGGACGTCAGCAAATAGGACGTCACGACCCAGGACAGGCTTTCGAGCCCCCCGAGTTCGCCCACGATGGTCGGAAGTGCTGTCGACACAATTGTCTGGTCGAGCGCGCCGAGCAGCATGACGAGCAGAAGCGCCGTGAACAACATTCGGATGGGCGGCCGCTCTGTTGCGGGAAGCGCAACGGTGGGTTGGAAGGTTTCCATCGAGTGCCTGCAATTAATTAACATTGAAGTTAATATTAGGTCACGTCTCTTCCCGGGTCAATTGCGACTATGACTAAAAATGTAACCGAAGCTTCCCGAAGTAATGTTTCAGCCGACCCCGAAAAGCCCGTGCGCCGGCGCGGGCGCCCGTCGGGCGGGCAAAACGGCGAGCCACGGACGCTTCTGCTCGATGTCGCGTTGTTGCTGTTCGCGCGTCAGGGAATCATGGAAACCACGCTCGGCGCGATCGCGCGCGAGGCAGGAGTCACGCCGGCCATGGTTCATTACTACTTCAAGACGCGGGACCAGTTGCTGGACGTGCTGATCGACGAGCGGTTCGTCCCTTTGCGCACCAAGCTTGGGTCCGCGTTTGCCAACTCGGATGCGGAACCGGCTGAGGCGCTGCGCGCTTTTGTGGAAGGGCTGGTGACGGTGGCCGAGGAAAATCCATGGTTCGCGACCCTGTGGATTCGCGAAGTGATCAGTGAAGGCGGCTTGCTGCGCCAGCGGATAGCAGAACGTTTCGGCGATGAAAACCAGAAGGCATCGATTGAACGTATCGAAAAATGGCAGAAGGAGGGCAAGCTCAATCCGCACCTTGAGCCGTCCCTGTTGTTCGTCTCGTTGTTCGGGCTCACCTTGTTGCCGCTCGCCGCAAATTACAAATGGGCCGAAGAACGCGGATGGAAGCCGAGACGCGACAACATCGCGCCCCATGCGGTTGCGTTGCTGATGCAGGGGATCGGGCCGATTTGAGGCCGCGGGCTTCTCAAGCCGGCACTGCGCAGGCGCCGAGTCGCTGCCTGCATCGAGCAATCAGGCAATCGTCATCGCCCCAATGTTTGTCGACGCCTGTTGCGACTTTTGCTGAACGTTTGCCGCAAGTAAACCGAAACCCCGCAGTCGATGCGTGCTACCGTTCCGACTTTTTGCAGCCAGGAGACGGCCATGCCGACCGGACGAGTGAAGTGGTTTAGCGATGCAAAGGGTTTTGGTTTCATCACGCCGGACGATGGCAGCGAAGAATTGTTCGCCCATTTCTCCGAGATCAAGACAGAAGGGTTCAAGACGCTGCTGGAGAACCAGAAGGTCAGCTTCGATATCGGCCAGGGGCCGAAGGGCAAGCAGGCGTCGAATATCCTGCCTGCCTGAGTGTCTCGCCGCGCCGCCTGACTATTTGGCGCGCGTCTCCGGATGCCGCAGGCGTGAGTGATTGCGACCGTACGAGACGTAGATCACGAGTCCGATCACCAGCCAGACGACAAGCCGCATCCACGTGACGAGCGGCAGACCCGTCATGAGCAACAAGCAGAACAGGATGCCGAGAATCGGCACGATAGGTACGCCCGGCACGCGAAACGGCCGGTTTGCGCCCGAGTCGCTGCGCCGCAGGTAGATCACCGCGCCGCATACGAGCACGAACGCGAACAGCGTCCCGATGCTGACCATCTCGCCCAGCACATTGATCGGCGTAAAGGCCGCGACGACGGCGACTACCGCGCCAATCATCGTCTGGCTCAGGTGCGGCGTCTTCAGCCGCGGGTGAACCCGCGCGAACAGTCCAGGCAGCAGTCCGTCTTGCGACATCGTGAAGAAGATGCGGCTCTGGCCGTAGAGTAAAACGAGGATCACGGTCGTCAGCCCGGTCAGCGCGCCTACCTTGATCAGGATGGAGAACCACGTGAGGCCGATCACGTCGACGCCCTTGGCGATCGGATCGGGCACGTTCAGTTGGCCATAAGGCACGAGACCTGTCAGCACGCCGGCCACGGCGATATACAAGATCGTGCAGATGACGAGCGACCCGAGAATGCCGATAGGCATGTCACGTTGCGGCTTGCGTGCTTCTTGCGCGGCGGTGGAAACGGCGTCGAAGCCAATGAACGCAAAAAACACCACGGCCGAACCGCGCAAGATTCCGCTCATGCCGAAGTTGCCGAACTCGCCGGTGTTGGGCGGAATGAAGGGATGCCAGTTACCCGGATGCACGAAGAAAACGCCGAGCGCGAGAAACGCAACCACCACGAATAACTTGATCGCGACCATCACATTGTTGAGGCGCGCCGATTCCTTGGTGCCCATCACCAGCATCAGCGTGAGTGCCGCAATGATGAACACGGCTGGAAGATTGACCAGGCCGGAAACCGATGTGCCATCGGCGAGCTTGACCATGGTGCCGGGAGCGGCGGCAAAGCGCGGCGGTATCGTCATGCCGAGGTTATGCAGCAAGCTCACGATATACCCCGACCATCCGACCGCGACCGTGGCGGCGCCCATCGCGTATTCGAGTATCAGGTCCCAGCCGATGATCCACGCAAACACTTCTCCGAGCGTGGCATACGTGTAGGTGTAGCTGCTGCCGCAAACGGGCAGCATGGCGGCGAGCTCCGAGTAACATAGTCCGACGAAAGCGCATGCGACACCGCCGAGCACAAACGAAAGAATGATGGCTGGCCCCGCGAACTGAGCGGCGGCGGTGCCTGTCAGCACGAAGATTCCTGCGCCGATGATTGCGCCTATGCCCATTGCAGTGATGCTGAGCGCGCCGAGTGTTTTTGCGAGCGGGCGTTCGCCGCCGTCAGCACTCTTGATGATGTCTTCGACCGACTTGCGCGCCATGTAACTGGTATCAGCCATCAGTGTCGCCTCGCTTACGTTGTTGGATACGAACCCAACCGGCGTAGCCGGTCGATCTGCGAATCACTACGAAAAACGTTTGATGCAAGACGACTCTGTGACCCAGTCTATGCCGAATGAATTTGCTTGTGAAGCTGGAAAATATGCTGCGTTTTTGCGCGGCGCTGCGCGAAACGAGTGGGAAGGGTACGAAGCGGGGCGGTGGACGAATCAGGGACTGCAGCATGCGACGCGCCGAAAACGGTTCCGGCGCGTCGTTCGATCAATGTATCAACAACGCATCTTCAGTGCTTGCGACGCTCGCGCACCGCTGCGGCGAGCGTCTGCAAAACGGGCTCGGTCTGCGTCCATGCGAGACATGCGTCGGTAATCGATACACCCCGGCGCAACGGCACACCCGGCTTCAGGTCCTGCCGTCCCTCTTCGAGATGACTTTCGATCATCACACCGATGATCCGCTTGTCGCCATCGTTCAATTGACGCGCAATGTCTTCGCCTACTTCAACCTGACGCAGATGTGACTTGCCCGAGTTTGCATGCGAGCAATCGATCATCACCTGCTCACGCAAGCCCACGTCCTTCAACGCGGCGCAGGCCGCAGCCACGCCTTCGCGATCGTAGTTCGGACCTTTCTTGCCGCCGCGCAGGATGACGTGTGCGTCCGCGTTGCCGCGCGTTTCGAAGATGGCGGCCATGCCCATCTTCGTCATGCCCATGAACGCGTGGCTGGCGGCGGCCGCGACGATTGCGTCTGCTGCTATCTGCACGCCGCCGTCGGTGCCGTTCTTGAATCCGATCGGGCAGCTCAGGCCTGATGCCAGTTGCCGATGACTCTGGCTTTCGGTCGTGCGCGCGCCGATTGCGCCCCACGCGATCAGATCCGCAATGTATTGCGGGCTCAGCAGGTCGAGGAATTCCGTGCCGGTGGGCAGCCCCATGTTGCCGATATCGAGCAGCAACTGACGCGCGCGGCGCAGGCCTTCATTGATGCGGAAAGTGCCATCGAGCAAGGGGTCGTTGATGTAACCCTTCCAGCCTACTGTCGTGCGCGGCTTTTCGAAATACACGC
This sequence comes from Caballeronia sp. M23-90, assembly GCF_053574605.1. Taxonomy (NCBI): domain Bacteria; kingdom Pseudomonadati; phylum Pseudomonadota; class Betaproteobacteria; order Burkholderiales; family Burkholderiaceae; genus Caballeronia; species Caballeronia sp. M23-90. Next base: position 4,098 of record NZ_JBSIPA010000296.1, read on the forward strand.
GCATGACGATCAGCAAATCGTCGCGTAGTGCGTCGGCGGCGGTTTTCAAAAGTTGCGCATATGCGATCGCCTGATCGTGATCGTGGATGGAGCACGGTCCGACCACGACGACCAGACGGTCATCCCGTCCTTGCAGGATATTGGCGATCTCGACGCGGCTTTGTTCGACCAGCGTCTGCACGGACGGCGTCACGGGCAGGTCGTCTTGCAATAGCGCGGGCGAGATCAGCGGACGGACGGCGCCGATGCGGACATCGTCGATGCGCGTGGTGTCCTGGGTCGCGTCGGCCCGGCCGGCCTCCTGGTCGTGGAATGGGTTGTCGAGGCGGCTCATTGTGGGTTCTCCGAAACTGGGCATAGCCCGCGATTATCGCATTTGTGCCGGTCTTCGAGCGTTCCCGGGCGGGTTAACGCGGCTGTAATGTGAAGCGCGTGCTGAATATAGTGTGACTCTTCGCGTCCCCAAAGAGGACGTTCAATCGCGTAGACGAGGAGCCGGACGTGGCCGAGAAGCTGGGATCCCCTGCAGTCGTTGCAAGTAAAACCAGCATGAACTTCCGATGGACCGTGCTGATCTGGCTGGTGGCCGGCGGCATCATCAATTACATCGACCGCGCAAGTCTTTCCATTGCAGCGCCGGAAATGATCCGGGAACTGGGTTTGTCGCGGACGCAGATTGGTCTGCTCGGCACCGTCTTCGCGTGGACCTATGCCGTGATGCAGTTGCCGGCGGGATGGGTCATCGACCGGTTCGGCGCGAAAAAAGCGTATGCAGTCGCGATGATCTGGTGGAGCGTCGCGACCTACATGACCGGCGTGGTGGGATCGGTGAGCGGGTTGCTCGTGATGCGCGCGTTGCTTGCGGTCGGCGAAGCGCCATGCTGGCCGACCTCGGCGAAAATCACGGCCGCGTGGTTTCCGAACAAGGAACGTGGTTTTGCGACGGGGATCTGGGATTCGTCATCTAAATGGGGACCGGCGCTCGCGCCCGCCGTGCTCGTTGCGCTGATGGTTGCATTCGGATGGCGCTCGCTTTTTCACGTGGCGGGTGCAGCCGGTATTGTGTTCGCGATCGTCTTCCTGCTTTTTTATCGCAATCCGGAGCAAAGCAAGCGGCTTTCGAAAGAGGAATTTGCGTACATAGAAGCGGGCGGCGGCGGGCGCGAACGGTCCATCAGCAACTCTACGCACGAGTGGCGCGGCTTGTTCACGCATCGCAGCGTCTGGGGCATGATCCTCGGCTACTTCTGCGCGATTTGGTTGTGGAATCTGTTCCTGGTTTTCCTGCCTTTGTACCTGCTCGATCGCTTCCACATTTCGTTCGTACAGCTTGGTTTTTACGCCAGCATTCCGTGGATTGGCGGCGCCGTGGGGGAAATCATCGTCGGGTATCTGACGAAGAAAATGGTCGATCGCGGCATGGCGACGCCTATCGATGCGAAGCGCATGTGGATCGTGATCTGCGCGATCGGCGCTGCCATTTCGGCGGTGGCGATTCCGTTCGTCGACTCGTTAGGAATGACGATCACGCTGATGACGCTCGGCCTCGCGTTCCTTGCCGCGATCATTGGTGCGGCATGGGCGCTGGCGTCGGACGTCGCGCCCAAGTCGATGGTCGCCTCCGTGAGCGCGATCCAGAATTTCGGCGGTTATTTTGGCGGTGCATTTTCGCCGGTGGTGGCAGGGTTTATTGTCGATAGAACCGGTTCGTACACCATCGCGCTGATTTCAGGCGGCGTGATAGCGGGATGTTCCGCGCTGTTCTACTGGTTCATGGTGAAACGCGTTGTGGCAGAACGAGGCGAAGCGTAGACGAAAAAAAGCCCTTCCAGTGTGTGCCGGAAGGGCCTTGGTGCGTTACGACACCATCGCCTGACCCGATCCCAGATCGGCGCCTGTCGTCGGATCCGAACTCGGATCTGATGCCGTGCGTGCGGCCATGGCCTGCAGCACGTCGATGTCTGCTTCCGATACCCCAACGCTTGCCAGTCCGTCACCGCCGTCCACGGCGGGCTGCGGATCTTCCACGAACTTCCAGTCGCCGCCTTCGTTCCACGGTCCGCGCAACGCCGGTTCCGTGCCTTGCGACATGTTGTAGTACACGCTGGTGAATTCCGGCTTGCCCGGCAACTTTCCTTGCGGGAAATTCGGCTGGATGGAGTGCAACGCCTTCTCGAACGACTTCTGGTGCGCGATTTCGCGCGTCATCAGGAAGCCGAGCGTGTCGCGGATGCCCGGGTCGTCGGTGAGATTGATCAGGCGTTCGTAGACGATCTTTGCGCGCGCTTCGGCTGCAATGTTCGAACGCAGATCGGCAGTCGGCTCGCCAATCGTGTCGATATAGGCAGCCGTCCAGGGAACCCCGGCCGAACTTGTCAGCGCGGGACCGCCGCCATAAAGCAGCGACGTGATGTGCGAGTCGTTGCCGTTGCCCGTCAGCGAGCGGTACAGCTCGGCTTCCTCTTCCACGCCTTCAGCAAGCTGGCCCTTGGCGCCTTTGTTCAGCATCGCGACGATCGAACCGATGATCTCGAGGTGGCTCAGTTCTTCAGTGGCGATGTCGAACAGAAGGTCCTTGCGGCCCGGATCGTCTTCACCGACTGCTTGCGTGAAGTACCGGCATGCGGCCGCGAGTTCGCCTTGCGACCCGCCGAATTGCTCGAGCATCAGGTTGGCGAGACCAGGATTCGGCGCTGCGACGCGCACTGTGTACTGCAGGCGTTTGTTATGTACGAACATGGGTGAATCTCCTTTGAGGTTAGTCGAAGCATGGCGTCGTGTTTTTCACAGACGTGTCTACGCCCGCGAATCATCGCGACGAAAAAACAGACCGGACATGTCGAGTTGCTCCGGACGGTAACGCACTCCAAACCGCGTTACACCCAATGAAGGGCGCCCGGATCTCAAAGCATCTGCAATGCTCTGGCGAACTCGCGGCGACGTCACCGCGAGGGTAAAGAAAAGGACTACGGGATTGACTTCAGCATTGGCCGTTCCCGATGTACCGCATTGCGTTTTTTGCGGTTAAAAAACTGAAAAAATTTGACGCGATGCAAAAACCAGCCTATAACCATCTCATGGGATGGTAATGGGAAGGAAAATAGAGCAATGCAGAAACTCGAAGTGGTCCGGCTGAAAGGCGGCGAGACCGAGAAGATCACGATCAACCTGGGCCCCATCGACCTCGGGCAGATCGACTTGCTGGTCGAAGAAGGCTTTTATTCAAACCGCACGGACCTGATTCGCACGGCGATTCGCAACCAGCTTGCGACGCATGCGAACGTCGTGAACGAAACAGTTACCCGCCGCGCGCTGGTGCTCGGCATGCAGCATTTTTCGAAACACGATCTGGAAGCCGCGCGTGATGCGGGCGAGCGTTTCGATATCCAGGTGCTAGGACTTGCGAGCATCGCCGCCGACGTCACGCCTGAACTCGCGCTGGAAACGATTGCATCGATAGTCGTGCTTGGCGCATTCCACGCATCGCCGGCGGTGAAAGCAGCGCTGGCCGGCCGGATCGGCTGAGCGCTCCAACAGCTACTACTGGAAAAATAATGAAACTCGACGACGGATTCCTGCACTCCATGCAGGATGCAATGAAGTTGCTGCGCACACGCGGCCCGAAGGAAGCGACCGCGGCGTTGCAGCGCGCACTGGGAGCGCATGCACCGCACGCGCAGCAAGCGTTCACAGCGGACACGCCGCCCGCACAAACGCCCGGCACGTTCAGCACGCATACCCATGCGAACGCGGCGGGACTGCGGACATACAAGTTGTATGTGCCGACGAAGTACAACGGCCAACCAATGCCGCTCGTCGTGATGCTCCACGGCTGCACGCAAGACGCCGATGATTTCGCCGCCGGCACGCAGATGAACGCATTGGCCGAGCGCGATGGGTGCATCGTCGTGTATCCCGTGCAGCCGCAGCAGGCGAATGCATCGAAGTGCTGGAACTGGTTCAAGCCGGCCATGATTTCGCCGCCGGCACGCAGATGAACGCATTGGCCGAGCGCGATGGGTGCATCGTCGTGTATCCCGTGCAGCCGCAGCAGGCGAATGCATCGAAGTGCTGGAACTGGTTCAAGCCGGCC
>NZ_JBSIPA010000297.1:0-8116 GCF_053574605.1 Caballeronia sp. M23-90
TGCTCTGGGCGCTGCCGTTCGCGGGCATCCTGCTGTCCATCGCCATTGCGCCGCTGGTCGCGCCGCATGCCTGGCACAGTCATTACGGCAAGATATCGGCAGCGTGGGCGATTGCCTTTCTCGTACCGTTTGCCATTGGTTTCGGAGCGAACACCGCCTTCGCGACCTTCGTCCACGCGATGCTGGAAGAATATATCCCGTTCATCATTCTGCTCACGGCGCTCTTCACCGTCGCTGGCGGAATATGCCTGAATGGCGACCTGCGCGGTTCGCCCCGGTTGAACACCGGACTGCTCGCGCTCGGCACCTTCCTCGCCAGCATCATGGGAACCACGGGCGCAGCAATGCTGCTGATCCGCCCGTTGCTGCGCGCAAATGAAGAGCGCAAGCACCGTGTGCATCGGGTGGTGTTCTTCATTTTTCTCGTTGCCAATGCAGGCGGTTCGCTTTCACCTCTCGGTGATCCGCCCTTGTTCCTCGGCTTCTTGAACGGCGTCAGCTTCTTCTGGACCACCGTGCATCTCGCGAAGCCGACGCTGTTTATCTGCGCCATCCTGCTCGCGCTCTTTTATGCGCTCGACCGGTACTATTTCGCGAAGGAAGACGTGCTGCCGGAGACCGCTGAAAAGACGCCGCTGAGCATCGATGGGAAAATCAATTTCGTTCTTCTGGCGGCAGTTGTCGTGCTGGTCCTGATGAGCGGCTTGTGGAAACCGGGTATCGAATTCGATGTATTCGGCACGCACGTAGCGTTGCAGAACCTGGTGCGCGACGTATTGCTGATCGTCGTGATGTTGCTGTCACTGAAGCTCACGCCGAAGAGCGCGCGGGAGGGCAACGCGTTCAACTGGGCGCCTATCGAAGAAGTCGCGAAGCTGTTCGCCGCCATCTTCATCACCATTGCACCGGTGATCATTATTCTGCGCGCCGGCGCGGATGGCGCGTTTGCTGGCATCGTGCATCTCGTCACCGACTCGAGCGGCAAGCCCATCGACATTGCTTACTTCTGGGCGACGGGGCTGTTGTCATCGTTTCTCGATAACGCGCCTACCTACCTCGTGTTCTTCAACCTCGCCGGCGGCGACGCACAGGCCTTGATGACGACCGGCGCCACCACGCTCGCCGCCATCTCCGCGGGTGCCGTTTTCATGGGCGCGAACAGTTACATAGGCAACGCGCCAAATTTCATGGTCAAGGCGATCGCCGAATCTCGCGGCGTTGTGATGCCCAGTTTCTTCGGTTACCTGGGCTGGTCATCGGTCATTTTGTTGCCCCTGTACCTGCTTACCGGATGGTTGTTCTTTTAAGGAGAAGTCGATGAAGAAAGTGCTGGTTGCCCGCCCCATCTTCCCGGACGTGATCGAACGCCTGCGACAGTATTTTGAAGTCGATGCCAATCCCGGCGCGCCGCTTCCCGCCGACGAATTCGCGCGCCGCATGGCCGATCGCGATGGCGCGTTGCTCGCGGGCGATCCTGTCACGGCCAAGGTGCTTGAAGGCGCACCGAATTTGAAGGTCGTGTCGAACATGGCCGTCGGCTATAACAACTTCGACATGCAGGCGCTCAACGCCCACGGCGTGCTCGGCACGAACACGCCTGACGTGCTGAACGAGAGCACCGCTGACTTTGGCTGGTCGCTCATGATGGCGGCTGCACGTCGCATCACGGAATCCGAGCATTTCCTGCGCGCGGGCAAATGGGGCACGTGGTCGTACGATGCGTTTCTCGGCGCGGACGTCTACGGCTCGGCGCTGGGCGTGATCGGCATGGGCCGCATCGGACAAGCGCTGGCCCGGCGTGCGCGCGGTTTCAACATGCGCGTGATCTATCACAACCGTTCGCGTGTCGCGCCGGCGATCGAGTCGGAGTTGAATGCCGAATACGCATCGAAGGCTGACTTGCTCAAACAGGCCGATCACGTTGTACTGGTGCTGCCGTACACCGCCGAAAACCATCACACCATCGGCGCGGCGGAACTCGCGAGCATGAAACCCACGGCAACGCTGACCAATATCGCGCGAGGCGGAATCGTCGATGACGCTGCGTTGATCGAAGCGCTGCGCAACAAGACCATCGCTGCAGCGGGCCTCGATGTCTTCGAAGGCGAGCCGAATTTCAATCGCGATTTCCTGGGTTTGTCGAACGTCGTACTGACGCCGCATATCGCAAGCGCGACCGAATCCACACGCCGCGCAATGGCGAATCTCGCTGCCGATAACCTCATCGCTGCATTAGGCGAAGGTCCCCGCGCCGGCAACCCGCCGAACCCGATCAATCCGGAAGTACTGAAGAAATGACAATGTTGTTGCTGTTGAGCGCTGCGGTCGCGGTCCTTGCGATCACGCTGGTGATCGTGCTGATTTTGTTGCTGCGGCCCAAGCGCGAGACGGATATCGAAGAACAGTTCGACGCGCTCACTGACCGGGTTATCGATATGGGCGAAGCCCACGCACGCGCCCAGGAGCGGCTCGAACGCAATGTGCGGGGCGAGGTGGTGGAGACGTCCCGCGCATCGCGTACGGAAGCGGGCGGCGCGTTCGCTCAGTTCCAGCAGACGCTTGCGACACAACTCGCAAGCATGTCGAACGTGCAGAACGCGCAACTTGAGGCGTTCTCGCGGCAGTTGCTTGCCTTGACGGAAAGCAACGTCCAGCAAAGCCAGCACGCGCGCGACGAACAAAGTCAGGCGCTCAAGCGTTTCGGCGATGCCCTCACGCTGCAACTCGCGCAGATGTCGGAATCGAACGACCGCCGTCTGAGCGAGGTGCGCATGACGCTTGAAGCGCGGCTGAAGGACATCGAAGCGAACAACGCGGCGAAGCTGGAAGAAATGCGCCGCACCGTCGATGAAAAACTCCATGCCACGCTGGAACAGCGGCTTGGCGAATCGTTCAAGCTGGTGTCAGACAGACTTGAACAGGTGCATCGTGGATTGGGGGAAATGCAGACACTGGCGGCGGGCGTCGGCGACTTGAAGAAAGTGCTGACCAACGTCAAGACACGGGGGACATGGGGCGAAGTGCAACTCGAGTCGCTGCTCGAACAACTCCTGACGCCGGACCAGTACGCGAAGAATGTCGCGACCATTCCAAAGAGCAACGACCGCGTGGAGTTCGCGATCAAGCTGCCCGGCCGACACGACGCCCCCGGCCAGAGCGGCGCGAACGCGGTGGCGACGCCGGTATGGCTTCCCATCGATGCGAAATTTCCGCGCGAGGATTACGAGCGTCTGATCGATGCGCAGGATCGCGGAGATCCAGTCGCGGTGGAAGAGGCATCGCGCGCCCTCGAAGGCCGGATTCGCGCTGAGGCGAAGACCATCGCGCAGAAGTATGTCGCGCCGCCGCACACCACGGACTTTGCGTTGTTGTTCCTGCCTACTGAAGGTTTGTACGCGGAGATCTTGCGCCGTCCGGGGTTGACGGATTTCTTGCAGCGTGAATATCGCGTGAGTGTGACGGGCCCGACCACGCTGACCGCTTTGCTCAACAGCCTGCAAATGGGCTTCCGGACGCTCGCGATCGAGCAGCGTTCCAGTGAGGTCTGGCAAGTGCTCGGCGCGGTAAAAACGGAATTCAGGAAGTTCGGGGAAGTGCTCTCGAAGACGCGCTCGCAGCTTGAGGCGGTGACGCGATCGATTGAATCAGCGGAAACGCGCACCCGTCAGATGAGCAAGAAACTGCGCGATGTAGAAGCGTTGCCGGGCGAGCAGGCGGCCAGCCTGCTCGGGCATGAAGCGGATGATCGCGAGGAACCGGAAGCTTAATTTACCGGGGCATTCGCCGAGGCAGAAGGCGAGGCGAGGGTGGCCAGCGCGTCGCCGGTGATCCGCACGATGCGCCAGTCCGGCAACACGGTCGCGCCCATCTTCTCGTAGAAACCGATGGCGTTCTGGTTCCAGTCGAGCACGGTCCATTCGAAGCGGCCGCACTGACGCTCCACCGCAATCGCCGCGAGCGCGCGCAGCATCTTCGTGCCAAGTCCGCTGCCGCGAATGCCAGGTTTGACATACAGGTCTTCCAGATAAAGCCCGCGCTTGCCAAGGAACGTGGAGTAGTTCTGGAAGAAGAGCGCATAACCCACGATCACCCCGTCTTCTTCCGCGACCATGGCTTCCGCTGCGGGCTTGTCGCCGAACAGGGCATCGGTGAGGCCGGACTCTGTCCCAACGAACAAATGCGTCAGCTTTTCAAACTCGGCCAGTTCCAGCATGAGCCCGAAGATCGCGCTGACATCTTGCGGAGTGGCGCTACGGATTGCGGCGCTCATCATGCTTCTTCCGGTGCATCGGACAACACGATCTCGATGCCGCCGAACCGCGACGCCACCCAGTTGTACGCGTGACACGCAATCCACAACAGGATGAATCCCAGGATCGCGTTCAGCAACAGTGCGCTTGTCACGGTGCTGAGTTCTACGGAGCCGTATCGGAAGAACGCGACCAGCACGCCGAGCAACACGATCGGCACGCTGAATGTGAGATACACGAGAATCAGCGCTTTGGCGGTTTGTCCCGGTGCGATGAACGAAATCTGTTTTTTCATGAAGGAAAACCCCGTCAGTCGTAGTGCAGTGCATTCGAACCCAGGCGTTGGCCGCATACGGGATGACGGCGTTGCAGTCCGGATTCTTGAAGCAGGTTGTCGAAGAGCCTGTGAAACTAAATCAGGCCGTCGAATGGCAGGATATCGACGCTGTCTCCTGCATCGATATCTCCTGCCTCGTGCTCGAGGACAATGAAGCAATTGGCTTCGCTCATTGAACTCAGCACTCCCGAGCCTTGCGGCCCGGTTGTTACCACGCGCCAGCGCCCGGCTTTGTCGCGCTCTGCAATACCGCGCTGGAATTCCGTGCGGCCGGCACGTTTGGATAGCGGATTCGTGCTGATCGCCGATACCATCGGCAACGCGTGCCGCGCCGCGCCCGACATGGCGAGCAGCGCTTCCCGCACGATGAAATAAAACGTCGCCATGACCGCGACCGGGTTGCCGGGCAAGCCGAAGAACAACGCTGATTCGCCCTCGCCGGCACGCGCGCCCGACCATAGCCGACCGAACGCGAGTGGCCGGCCAGGGCGCATCGCGATTTTCCAGAATGCGACGTCGCCGAGTGTGTTCATCAGGTCGCGTGTGAAGTCGGCATCGCCCACTGACACGCCGCCGGAACTGATGACGACGTCGGCTTCGCGGGTCGCGCGTCGCAGGGCTTCTTCAAGCGATGCCCGGTCGTCACGGACAATGCCCAGATCGACGGGCTCGACGTTCATCCGGCGCAGCATCGCGTAAAGCGTGTAGCGGTTGCTATCGTAGATGGAACCCGGTTCAAGCGTTTCGCCGACAGAGCGCAACTCGTCGCCGGTGGAAAAAAACGCGACGCGCAAACGGCGCTGCACGGTAACTTCAGCGATACCCAATGAAGCCAGCAACCCAATATCCGATGCCCGCACGATCCGTCCTGCACGCAACGCCGGTTGACCTTCTGCAAGATCTTCCCCCGCAAGGCGCCGGTTCACGCCGCGCCCGATTCCCGCCGTGCCGAACGCGACCATGTCGCCCGCGCGTTGCACGAGTTCCTGCGCAATCACCGTATCGCAGCCGGGCGGAAGCAGCGCGCCCGTCATGATCCGCACGCATTGGGCGGCAAGCGGGCGGCCTTCGAACGGTTGTCCAGCGAGCGCCTTCCCGGCAACGGTCAACTGAACCCGCCCTTCGAGACCGGCGTCCGCCAGCACTGCGCCATCGAAGGCGTAGCCGTCCATGGCGGAGTTATCGTGCGAGGGGACGTTGATGGGTGAAATCACGTCCTTGGCCAGCACACGATCCAGCGCATCGAAAAGACGCACGCGCTCGACTTCGACGGAGCCGCGCGGCAACGCCCACTGACGCACGATGTCTTGCGCCGCGCTGACGGGCAGCGCGTTCGGATCGTACTCGGCGACGCAGCTCGAAAAGTGCCTGGGTGTGTTCATCGATGGGTAAAACCAGCGCGGAGTCGCGACACAAAGCCCGCAGGCGGATGGATGAAGAGGCAGACGTGTTGAGATGCGCCGGTGTTTCCGCGACCTCTGGCAAGCCGGTGGCTCGCAGCAAACTGAAACGAACCGGCGCTTAGTTGCGCTCCAGGTCGGCTAGCTGCTGCAGATCGTTGACATTGTAAAACGCACGCTCGTCGGTGAAGGTCACTTCTACCGCCTTGTGGCGCGCGTACCACGCGCGAACTTTACGTTCGCCGGCGCGAATGTACGTGTCGAGATCGTCGGCCAGCGACGTTCTCAGGAGCGCGAACACGGGGTGCAGATGGCGATCGCCGCCCGAATCCGTGACAGTCGCGATGGCGATGTCCGCACTGTCGGCAACCAGTTTCTCCGACAGCCGGTCGGCCAGATGAGGATCGACGAAAGGTGCATCGCAGGGCGCGAACAGCACGAAGTCGGTCTGCGCCTCGTGCAACGCCGCCGACATGCCCGCGAGCGGGCCGGGGAAGTCGGGGAATGCATCGACGACGACCTTGGCCCGGAACGGCATGCCGAGTTGCGCATAGATTTCGAGGCTGCGATTTGCGCTGATGAGCATGGCGCCGCATTGTGGCGAAAGCCGGCGCAGCGCGTGCAGCGCGAGCGGTTCGAGATTCAGCGGCTGCAGGCCTTTATCCACGCCGCCCATGCGTGACCCGCGTCCACCGGCGAGTACCACGCCCGTGATGTCGTGCTTCGAAAGGGCATCCCGGGACGGCTCGGTCATGTCATCCGCCTATATACGACATTTCGACGCGCCGGGCGTCCGGGTCGGGGGCTGGCAGGGAATTGCTGCCGCGCAGCTCCGAGTAGCGGTCGGTGCGCGCTTCCCAGATCCGGGCTATGGCGGTGGCGACGGCTGCGTCACTCGCGCCGCTGCGAATCAGCGCGCGCAGATCGTGTCCGGACGTCGCGAAAAGGCACAAGTACAGCTTGCCTTCCGTCGATAACCTCGCCCGTGTGCACGTCCCGCAAAAGGCGCGGGTCACGCTGGAGATCACGCCGATCTCGCCGCTTTCGTCCCGGTAACCCCATCGTTGAGCGGTTTCTGCGTCGTTGTGGGCTTCGAGCGGTCGCAACGGAAAATGCTCGGCAATGCGCGCAACAACATCCGCCGATGGCAGCACTTCGCTCATGTTCCAGCCATTCGACGCGCCCACGTCCATATATTCGATGAACCGCAGCACCGTGCCGCTGCCCTTGAAATGGCGCGCCATCGGCACGATTTCCGCGTCATTTGTGCCGCGCTTGACGACCATGTTCACCTTCAGCGGTGCCAGGCCGACTGCATGCGCGGCTTCGATGCCATCGAGCACATCGGCGACGGCAAAATCCGCGTCGTTCATGCGGCGGAACAACGCGTCGTCGAGCGCGTCGAGGCTCACCGTGACACGGGTCAAACCCGCGTCCTTGAGCGACCTGGCTTTGCGGGCGAGGATAGAACCGTTGGTGGTGAGCGTAATGTCGAGCGGCCGGCCTTCGGGCGTACGCAAAAGCGCCAGCCGCTCAATCAGGAATTCGATGTTCTTTCGCAGCAGCGGTTCGCCGCCGGTCAGCCGGATTTTTTCCACCCCATGGGCGACAAACAGCCGCGCCAGCCGTTCGATTTCCTCGAAGGACAGCAGCGCGCTGTGCGGCAGGAATTCGTAGTTTTTATCGAAGACTTCGCGCGGCATGCAGTACACGCAACGGAAATTGCAACGATCGGTCACCGAGATGCGCAGATCGCGCAAGTCGCGTGACAAACTGTCAGTAAGCAATCCGGTCGGCGTCGCCACGGCTCCCGGGAAGGCCGGGATCGCGGTGATATCGGTGACGGGAATGATGCGTCGGGACATGATCGTTTTATTTCTCGCAAGCAGCAGCGGGGCTACTGTCAACTTTCAACGATCCATTTTAGCGGAAGGGCGGATCAGCAGTAGTCCGCCGCTGTGCTTTATGGGGTTTTTGCACGCGCAAAAATAAAAAAGCGCCACAGACCTGAGTCATGTGGCGCTTTTATCGAAACGTCGGACGCTTATGCGTCCTTACCCGTTTCCACTTGCTGCATCGGCGCGGCGTCGAGCGGCGGCAGGCGCTAGATCGGGAGGGCACACGGCTGG
>NZ_JBSIPA010000298.1:0-8066 GCF_053574605.1 Caballeronia sp. M23-90
TGACCACCCGTGCGCCGCGCCGCTCGAACCCCGTGACCTCCGTGTGCTGCATCAGCCGGCCACCGCAATCCTGCATCGCCCAGGCGTAAGCCTGCAACGTGCGATGCGGATTTGCATGGCCGCCGAAGTGATAGAAGTAGCCGGCATGGACGTTATCGCCCGCGAAAGGCACGAGTTCGCGGACTTGTTTCGCATCGAGAATATCCGAGCGCAATCCGTGATACGCGCCGTTATCGAGCGCGCGTCGGTATAACGTGAACTGCTGTTCATCCAGCGCGATCCGAATCCGGTTCGGCCTGAATTCAGTAGGATATCCAAGCAATTCATCCATCATCGGCCAGAGACGTTGTTCTTCGAGGAACAACGGGCTGTGATGGTGGGAACAGCCGCCGCCATTCCGCCCGGATGCGCCCCAGCCGATCAATCCTGCATCGAGCACGAGCACGTCGACGCCTTCGCGGGCGAGCCACCATCCGGCGCTCAAGCCCGTGACGCCGCCGCCAATGATGACCACCGACGCCCCTTTGGCGTCCTGCGTGACGCTGCCCTGTGTACTGTGTTCCATCGCGTTCCCTGTCCTGGTGCTGCGTATGTCGATGCGTCTCCACCCCTACTCGCTCGCAACCACCCCGCCCGTCTCGCGGCCGGCGGCGGTATAAAGCGGAGTCGCGCGCCAGAACGGCACCCATTGCGATGCAATGCCGAACCAACTGTCCCAATGGTCACCAAGCGCAGGGACTTCTCCCAGGGCAGCAAGCTGATTGAGCGGCAACGGGCGCACGGGCGACCGGAAGGTGGCGAGCGGCATGCCGGCAAGCGGGGTCGCCGAACCGATCGAAAGTAAGGTCGCAACCTGCTCGCGGCAACGGCGGCCCTGGCACGGCCCCATGCATGCGCGTGTGAGGCGCTTGACGATATCGGGACTTGGCGGACCTTCGAGCACGAGAGAAGCCAGGGTGCGGGCAGTCGCCGGATCGGCCTGACGGCTCCAGTCGAGATAGCGCGGCGGACGAACGGTCAGGATTTCGACGGCCGTGACCTCCTCGCATTGGCAGACGAAGGGTTCGCCTTTCGCTTCGATGACCGACGCGCGGACCCAAGCTTCACGGGATCGGGCAGGGTCGTTCACGCATGTGTCGGGCACTACGCTAGTTTCCAATTGCGCCGGAGACTCATCAACGCCTAACGCGCGGAGTGCGGCAACGGCGGCGATGCGCCCCTCGTGACGGGCGGTATCGGCGGAAAGATGTTTCGTATCCCAGACGCCCGCGCAATCGCCCACCGCCAAAATGAAGGGCAGCGATGTACGTTGCGACTCATCGACCACGGCAACATTGCCGCCGCGATCCGCGTTGAACGCGGTCCTGCAACCTGCCGCTTCCAGCAATTCGATTGCAGGAATGGCCGCGATGCCGAGCAGCACCGTGTCGCACTCAACCAACCGCTGTGCACCGGGCAGATGCCGGTGGTCTGCATCGATTGCGCAAAGCGTCACCGATGTCACGCCATAAGCATCTCCCAGCGCCTCATGGATCACATGCTGCGTGAACAATTGCGCACCGCGTTCGACGAGTCGCGCCAGCAACGCAGCGTCGCCAGGGACAGACGTAGCCTGCTCAACAATAGCCGCGATCCGCACGCCTGCATCCGACAGCGCGTTGGCAATCTGAAGCGCATGCGTGTCGCTGCCGAGCAGCACCGCGACCCGCGCATCCAGTGCCCCGTAAGTCGAACTGAGCCGGTAGGCCGCGCTCGCGCCCATCACGCCGGGCCGCTGCCAGCCGTCGAAGGCGAGGCCCATGTCGCGACGCCCCGCCGCCACGATCACCTGCCCGAAACGCATGAGATAGGCGCTGTCGCTATCGGCGAATCCGGCAACACGGCCTTCAATCCACGCCGCAGTTGGACGTTGCGAGAAGAGTCCCCAGACTGCCGTGCCGAGACGGACATCGACACCCGCTTCCAGCAGTTCGCCAAGTTCGGGACTGGCTTCCAGCATTGCTTCGAGCATCGCGTTGCGGTTGCTCAGCGCCGCGCCCATACGTCCGCCGAAATGCAGCGGCACCTCTTCGCCCATGGTCTCGAGCGGGACGGGATTTTCATCGACGAGCGTCACGCGCATGCCGCGGCCGGCCGCTTGCATGGCAGCGGCAAGTCCCGCCGGCCCCGCCCCGATGATGAGCAGGTCGGTTTCATGCTGGATCGGCGGCGCTTTGCCCGCAACCGATGCCGGATCGAACTGAATGTGCTGGCCCACGAGCGTCCTTTGTTCCAATGTTCGCAATGGTGTCCGATGATTATCGGGCGGCACGCTGCCCGTCCCCGGTCACAAAACCGACGTCATCGCATCATCGTGCGACGATTGAGCGGACGGCGCAGTCAGCACCCGTTCCTTCAGCGAGTGCATTGCGCTCGCGGATTCGTGCAGCGAGAGGACATCTTCTTCGATTTGCTGCGCGAGCCGATCGCCGAAGCGCGCCGATGTCAGCGATCGGAATTTGGACAGCAGCGCGTCCTGCGGCATCGGATTGTCCGGACCACCCACGGCCGTGACCGGACCCGAGTCCAGTCGCGCGCCATCACGTGTCGTGACCACCACGCGAGCCCAGCGCTCGGCGGGAAATGCTGCGCTGAACTCCGCGCGCTCAACCGTTCGCAGGCGGGGCAAGAGGTCGCGAAGACGCGCGTCCGAAAGACCTTCGGACTGGATCGTGCGGGCATCGACACGACCATCTGCGAGCGCCGCCGCGACGGGAAACAGCACACCGTATTGCGCTTCCTCGGTATTCGCGGGAAAGGTCGAACATAGCCGCGTCGCTTCGTGGAAGGTTTCGATGGTCACGCTCTCGATCATCTCGGGCGACAGGTCATGTCCGGCGCGCAATTGCAGCGCGGCAGCAATCGACGGATGCGCCCATCGGCAGACGGGGTAAGGTTTGACGTACTGCTCTAGAATCATCCAGCGCTCGCCGAGGTCTTCCCACAACGCCGGTTCATGCGCTTCAACTGTCAAAGCTGGCGCGCCAGTGAAACCGCGCTGCGCAAAAAGCGCCGCGCTGACTCCGGCCATGCTGCCCCAGCCGGAGCCGTCTTTGAGCATGGTCGGAAAGTCTATGCAACGCATCATTTCGCTGCGCGGACCGTGATATTCAGCGATCCCCAGCGCATGGCGCGTCGTGATCTCGTCGAGTTTCAGCGATCGTGCGCACAGCGCCGCTGCGGCCAGTGCGTTCCATGCGCCTGAAGTGTGATATTCGCTGCTCGATGCATGCAGCGCGATACCCGCGCGTGTGCCGATTTCATAACCGAGCACGAAATTGACGATCGCCTCACGGCCATCCATCGACGGATCGCGTTCCGCCATCGCGAGCAATGCGGGCAGCACGGCCACGCCGACGTGACCCTTGGTCAGCACGTGGCCATCGTGGCCGTCGAAGCTGTCGATGGTCATGCCTCCCGCCAGCGCCGCACCGAGAGGACTGGCGAGACGCCCGTCGAAGAGCATGCGTACTGCATTACGGCCCGCGCCGAAAAAATCGAACGCGTGGTCGCATGCAATCCGGGCGAGGCTCGTGCCGCTGCCTGCCGCTGCCACGCCCAGCAAATCGAGCATGAGGCTTTGCGCGCGTTCCACTACCTCGCGCGGCAGGTCATCGAAACAAAGCTCATGGATAAAACGTCCCGCGTGTTGTTGCATGACAGGGTTCCCCGGTTCAACTGCAATCAGAATTCCAGCGTGACATCCGACATGGCGCGGCTGGAACACGCGAGCACCAATCCCTGCGCTTCTTCCGCTCCCGATAAACCGCCCTGATGCCGCATCTCGATCACGCCCGATACACGGCGCAGCTTGCATGTGCCGCACATACCGCTCGCGCAGCCGCACGGAATCACGACGTTCTGACGCGACGCCGCCATCAGGATCGTTTCGTTTGCATGCGTCCGGAAGGTCTTGTCACCGAGTTTTATGTGATGTGTGACGCTGTTGTCCATTGCGTCCGGCGCTTCGGACGGGAACGGATCAACAGGCGCGAAATGTTCGACATGAAAGCCCGCATGGCGCGCGCCGTCGGCGGCATGGATGCGCCTGACCTCGTCCATGAAGCTCGCCGGACCGCAGCAATACACTTCGCGCAGATTGAAGTCGGGCACAACTGCAGAAATGAGGCGTCGTGAAACGCGCCCGCGCAGGCCGAACCAGCCGGCCGCAGGAGCGCTCAGCGCGACGCTGACCTGCAGGTTCGGCATGCTGGCCTGCAGTGCCGCGAGTTCGCGCGCAAAGAGGATATCTTCCGTACCGCGCGCCGCGTGAAACCATGCCACGTCGGCGTGCGGACAACGCAGCGCAAGCGTGCGCAACATCGACATCAGGGGCGAGGCGCCCGAGCCCGCCGAGACCAGCGCAAGCGGCTTCACACGTTGTGCGTCGAATTCAAGCCGGAACTGCCCGAGCGGATAACGCGCGTCGAGTGTCATGCCCGGGCGCAATGTGTCGTGCAGCCAGCGCGTGGCGCGGCCATCGTCCGGCGCCTTGATCGTGAGTTCGAGCATGCCGGTTCCCAATGGCGACGATGCAATCGAGAACGTGCGCTGCAACCGTTCTCCGGCTATGTCGAGTGTGAGCATCATCGATTGGCCGGGCATGAACGGCATTGCGCCGCTTGCATCGAGATCACGCAGCACGATGGTTTTCACAGTCCGTGTTTCGATACGAATCTCGACGCATTCGAGCGTCCGGTCAGCCGGGCCTTCCACGAATGACGCCGGTGCAATGCGCTGCATTGTCGGATCCTCAACCATGAGCATGCAACGTAAATGTGCGGCGCCCGAGTTCCGTCTTCTCCAGATACGCCGCCAGCTTGCCGGCGTACCAGTTGGTGAAATTGCGCAGCATGAATTCGGATGGCGCGTAGGGCCCTGGAACATAGGCCTTCGATGCGACGCCCAGATGGTTGTTGGCCGCAAGCCGCGCATCTTGCGCGTTGGTCGCGCGCCAGACGGACGTGAGCTTTTCAATGTTGTAATCGACACCTTCCACCGCGTCTTCGTGCACGAGCCACGTCGTGCGCAGCGCCGTCCGGTTCGCGGAAAGCGGCAGGATGCGAAAATGGATGATGTGATCGGCGAGAAAATGATTCCAGTTGTTCGGAACCCTGAACATCCGCACCGAACCAAGATCGGGGTCGGTCAGGTTCCCGAGCAGCTTCAGGCACGCTGGCGAACCGTCGGGCGTGAAAGACACCGCCCCGCGATGAAACGGCAGGCGGATGCAGCGAAATTCGTTGCCGCCATCGGCCGGCAGATGCACGAGGTCTTGCGCGTCCCAGTGCCGCGCCTGACTTTCCATCAGTCCTCGGAAGTAGGCGGAGCCGGCGGGATCATCGGGCAGTGCAAATTCGACGAGCGTGGCAAGCAGTTCAGGGTGATTGCCGCTGCAGTGATAACACTCGCGATTGTTTTCGATGACGAGCTTCCAGTTCGCGTCTTCGATCAGTGTCTCGACGTGCGCGACTTTCGTGCGCTCGGGTGCATGCGGTGCGATATACGGCGCAACGGAGCGGCGAAACCGCGTGATATCCGGCGGTGTATCAGCAATGCACACGTACACCATGCCGCAGATCACTTCGACGTTTACCGGCGCGAGACCGTAGGCCTCACGATCGAAACCGGCGGGCATTTGCCGCGCGTGGAGCAACGCGCCATCGAGGTCGTACACCCATTGGTGATAAGGGCACACCAGCCGGTGAACATGGCCTTGCGACTCGCTGCAAATGCGCGACCCACGATGCCTGCACGTATTGAAGAATGCCTTGACCTCGCCATCCTGCGCACGCATGACAACAATAGATGTCTCGCCGATCTCCATTGTCAGGTAATCGCCCGGCGCGCGAATCTCCGCGACGTTGCACGCATAAAGCCATTCGTTGGAGAAGACCGCGTCGATGTCGAGATCGTGAAACGCAGGATCGATGTAGAACGGCCGCGCAAGACTGAAACCTTCTCGCCGTTCATCGAGCAGGGCCTGTAGCTGCACCGCATCCACCATCTCGTTCTCCGTCGTAGAGCGATTGAGTGAAACCATTTTCACCTGACGATTTCCCGCGTGTCCGCAGGGACGCGACCAACGTCAACACGAAAGCGACGTTTTGCGTCGGGTCATGCGATCAGCTCCGGTTTCTGGCGTTGGCGTCCCGCACGGTCGGCAAGGCAAAACGTGCGCGCCTGACATCGCCGTAATCCAGCGATGCAATCACCAGCTCCTCGCGCGGTTCCCGGCTTTCTGCCAGGATCTTGCCGTGGGGATCGAGAATGCGGGAGCCGCCCCAGAAATGCAGGTCGCCCTCGCGTCCCACCCGATTCGCCATCACGATCGGCAACCCATAAACGAGTGCGTAAAAGCGCAACACCGTATCCCATCCGCGTGGGTTGTCGAATTGATCGCCGACCGCTTCCAGCGCAGAACTGATCGGCGCGATACCGAGCGTCATGCCGGCGCATGCCGCGCCGTGGACCAGCGAAGGATTCCACCAGTCCGCGCAGATCGGCGTTGTGACCTGCCAGCGAGTGTCGCCGAGAGGAAACGAGCTCAATGTGCTGCCGGGCGCGTAGAACTTGCCGTCGTCGAGCTTGCCGTAGGTCGCAAGCCCGATCTTCCGATGCACATGCACCACGCGGGCATGCGCAAGCGTCGCCACGCTGTTATAGAACTGCGCACCCGGCGCTTCCTCGATAAAACCCACCACCGTATGCATCGGCCCGGATGATTCGGCAAGCCGGCAAAGTACCGCGTGATCGGCGGGCATTGCGAGGCGCAGTGCATCGGCACCCGCGCCGTGACCGACCAGCGAGAGTTCGGGAAACACCAGCACGTTCACGTTCGCTGCGCGAGCCTCGGCCATCAGCAGCAGATGCCGCTCGACGTTGCCGGCAATATCGCCGTGAATGGTCTCGACCTGCGCGGCCGCGACGATCAAGCCATCGTTCATGATCGGTCGCGTCCTCTTACATCAGCCCGGACGATTTGAGAAACTCGCTTGCGACATCATCGACAGACTTCTTCGATACATCCACTTCCGCATTGAGGCGCGCCATGGTCTTGTCATCGAGTTTCGCCGATATCGAATTGAGGATCGGGCCGAGCTTCGGGTTGGCATCGAGCGTGGCCTTCCGGATGACGGGCGTGAGCGCATAGGCAGGAAAGAAACCCTTGTCGTCGCGCAACGTGACGAAGTTGAAAGCGGGCACGCGGCCGTCAGTTGTGAACACCAGGGCTACCTGGACCTGCTTGTCTTTCAGCGCCTGGTAAGTGAGGCCTGAATCCATCCGCTTGATCTGCGCCGGCGAAAACGAAAAACCATACGCCTGTTGCAGCGGCTTCAAGCCATCAGGGCGCGCATAGAATTCCGAGTTGCACGCGAAGGTCAGGTCCTTGCCCGCACTCAGCGCCTTCGCAAGATCGCTTATGGTGGTAAT
Organism: Caballeronia sp. M23-90; assembly: GCF_053574605.1. NCBI lineage: Bacteria > Pseudomonadati > Pseudomonadota > Betaproteobacteria > Burkholderiales > Burkholderiaceae > Caballeronia > Caballeronia sp. M23-90. The sequence goes on from NZ_JBSIPA010000298.1 coordinate 7,474, forward strand.
GCCGAGCTTCGCGGCTTCGTCGCGGTTCATTGCGAGGCCATACGTATCATTCGCTTTCGAAGCATCGAGCCACACGATTCCCTTGGCGGCATCGAGTTGCTTCACGCGTGTGTACGTTTCTGCAGGCGTGAGGTGTTCGGTCACCTTGTTGTAGGTGATCAGCGAGGTTCCGGTGTATTCCCAGTACACGTCGATCTGCCCGTTCTCCTGCGCCTGACGCAACACCGTGCTGCCCATACCGTCTTTCTTCACGACGTTGAAACCCTTCGCCTGCAGCAACGCCGTGGTGATCTGCGCGAGCAGCACTTGCTCGGTGAAGTTCTTTCCGCCGACGGTCACGGTCGCTGCATCAGCGGCGCGTGCGGGTTGAACCGCAAGCAGGCCTGCCGCAACACAAAGAGCGGGTAACAGCGCGAGGGCACGGGAAAGTAGCCGGATATGCATGGAAGATCCAGTGAGGTGAAGAGGAAGACTTGACGATCACGGCACTCTTCGATCAGTCCGTGTTCGTGAAAGCCGCCGTGCAGGGCGTGATCAAGGAAGCCGTGATCGCCGCCGCCTTGACCGCCGCGATGATCCTGCTGTTTCTCGGC
>NZ_JBSIPA010000299.1:0-8065 GCF_053574605.1 Caballeronia sp. M23-90
GGCGTACCAATCGTCCGGCGCGTGGGAAAGCGCAGATCCGGCCTTTCGACCAGATACTTTCATGCTGCTCTCCTACTTGGAAAAGTCCCGAGCAGAAGGCGCATCTCCCCCAGCGGGGTAGATACACCCCGCTGGGGAACAACAAACACCTCAGTACGGGCGCATGCACCCGTACCTAACCAAGACACAGAGGGTAGTCAGCCGTCTTGCGACGGTAGACCAGACGGAAGTCTGCCCGCTTTCGCGTGGAGTAATGTCTCAACTCCTGTCCGGACCATTACAGCCCGACGTTCGCTTTTTCCGTCCTCCCATACCCGCATAATCAACAGCGTTCCTTACGGTCCGCCTGCCAGTCAAACCGCACTGGCAACCATACGGGCTTACCACGTTCCCGGCATGTCACACGACTGACGTAGGTTCCACCTCTCCCCCGGCAGTCCAACAACGACGTAACTCGAACTTCCAACGAGTTAACCGACTGCACACCATTTTTGGTTGATGCCACGCAGCAGCTTAGGCACCGCTATAATCACGGGGTTTATCAGCAGTTCACTTACATTAACCGTATCAGCCAGCCTAGCTCCTCGACCCCTTCGCTGCTAGGAGTCTCCAGATGAACATCTCACGATGTGCATCTGCCCGAACGTCCGGGGGCTACATTGTCGGAAGAGCTTCAGACCTCACCGTTACCAGTGACGCATGTCTTCCTAGGCTACTGCTAGTCGTATAGCAGGTTCACTATTCGCCTTCGAACAGCAAAGCGAATCGAACAATGACACACCGAGCTTTCGCTCGTATCGCCTAGCGAATCCGTTGCCTATCGGCGCAGGAATTGCAAACCACATCCGCCTTGTCGGCAGGGATGAAGCCGCCGACAACACGGTGCCTGATGGTAATCAGACACATGCAATGCGATTCCCGGTACAGACGGCATACAAGGAATCGCCTATGGCGAAACCCTAAAATGCCCTACCGGGTTTCGCTTCACTACAAAGCGTTGGCCTCAAGGTGCCAACAAATGGTCGATAGCGCAGCTAGGACCGAGATCCCAACTGATATTCGACGGTCGATGCCCATGACGCAGGGCTGACGGACACGAGCGTGCGTGTCGCACAAAAGTCGTTATAGTAGCAGGTTTAGCCCCCTTACTTTCCGCCCGGATTCATGGAAGAAATTCGTATTCGTGGGGCTCGTACCCACAATCTCAAAAACATCAGTCTCGACTTGCCGCGTCACAAGCTGATCGTGATTACGGGCTTGTCGGGTTCGGGGAAATCGTCGCTCGCCTTCGACACGCTCTACGCGGAAGGCCAGCGCCGTTACGTGGAAAGCCTGTCGGCGTACGCGCGCCAGTTCCTGCAACTGATGGAAAAGCCGGATGTCGATCTGATCGAAGGGTTGTCGCCGGCAATTTCGATCGAACAGAAGGCGACTTCGCACAATCCGCGCTCGACCGTCGGCACGGTCACCGAGATTCACGACTACCTCCGGCTGCTGTTTGCCCGCGTCGGTACGCCGCACTGTCCGGATCACCACATCCCGCTGGAAGCGCAAAGCGTGTCGCAAATGGTCGATGCCGCGCTCGCCATGCCCGAGGAAACCAAGCTGATGATCCTCGCGCCCGTGGTCGCGGATCGCAAGGGCGAGCACACCGAATTGTTCGAGGCCATGCAGGCGCAGGGTTTCATCCGCTTTCGCGTTCGCTCGGGCGGCGGTACGGCCAACGAGGGCGTCGCGAAGATCCATGAGATCGAGTCGCTGCCGAAGCTCAAGAAGAACGACAAACATACGATCGATGTCGTCATCGACCGGTTGAAGGTTCGGCCCGACATGAAACAGCGTCTGGCGGAATCTTTCGAAACCGCGCTGCGTCTTGCCGATGGCCGCGCAGTCGCGCTCGAAATGGATTCGGAGCGCGAGCATTTGTATAGCTCGAAGTTCGCGTGCCCGATCTGCTCGTACTCGCTGCAGGAACTCGAGCCGCGCCTGTTCTCGTTCAACAACCCGATGGGCGCGTGCCCGGAATGCGACGGCCTCGGGCAAATCACGTTCTTCGATCCGAAGCGCGTGGTCGCGCATCCGTCGCTGTCTCTGGCAGCCGGCGCGGTGAAAGGCTGGGACCGGCGCAACCAGTTCTACTTCCAGATGCTGCAAAGCCTGGCGGCGTTCTTCGAATTCGATCTCGATGCCGCGTTCGAGGACTTGCCGGAGAAAGTGCGCAAGATCCTGCTGTTCGGCTCCGGCAAACAGGTGATCCCGTTCGCGTACATCAACGAGCGCGGCCGCACCACGGTTCGCGAGCACGCGTTCGAAGGGATCATCCCGAGCCTCGAGCGCCGCTACAAGGAAACGGATTCCGCGGCGGTACGTGAAGAATTGTCGAAGTTTCAGAACAACCAGGCGTGCCCGGCGTGCGAAGGCACGCGTTTGCGCACCGAAGCGCGCAATGTGAAGCTCGGCACCGGCGAACACGCGCGGGCAATCTTCGAGGTGAGCGGCTGGCCGCTGCGCGACACGCTTGGCTATTTCCAGACGCTGCGGCTCGAAGGCTCGAAGGCGGAGATTGCCGACCGCGTCATCAAGGAAATCGTCGCGCGGCTCACGTTCCTGAACAACGTGGGGCTGGATTATCTGTCGCTGGAACGCAGCGCGGAGACGCTTTCGGGCGGTGAGGCGCAGCGGATCAGGCTGGCATCGCAGATTGGATCGGGCTTGACGGGCGTGATGTACGTGCTGGACGAACCGTCCATCGGCTTGCATCAGCGGGATAACGACCGGCTTATCGATACCCTCAAGCATCTGCGCGACATCGGCAATTCGGTGATCGTGGTCGAGCACGACGAAGACATGATCCGCATGGCCGATTATGTGGTCGACATGGGCCCGGGTGCGGGCGTGCACGGCGGCGAGATCGTCTCGCAAGGCACGGCAAAACATGTCCAGAACGACCCGAATTCCATGACCGGGCAGTATTTGTCGGGCAAACGCAGCATCAGCTATTCGACCGATCGCACCGCGCCCGATGAACGGCGGCTGCGGATCATCGAGGCGTACGGCAACAACCTGAAGAACGTGTCGCTCGACCTGCCCGTTGGCTTGCTGACCTGCGTGACGGGCGTGTCGGGCTCGGGCAAGTCCACGCTCATCAATGACACGCTGTACCACGCCGTCTCGCAGCATCTGTACGGCTCGGCGACCGAACCGGCGCCTTACGAGGCAATCGAAGGGCTGGAGCATTTCGACAAGGTCATCAACGTCGATCAATCTCCTATCGGCCGCACGCCGCGCTCGAATCCGGCTACGTATACCGGCCTTTTCACGCCGATCCGCGAGTTGTTCGCGGGCGTGCCGGCATCGAAGGAACGGGGTTACGATCCGGGCCGCTTTTCGTTCAACGTGAAGGGCGGGCGCTGCGAAGCGTGCCAGGGCGACGGCGTGCTGAAAGTCGAAATGCACTTCCTGCCCGACGTGTACGTCCCATGCGACGTCTGTCACGGCAAGCGCTATAACCGCGAGACGCTCGAAGTCCAGTACAAGGGCAAGAACATCCACGAGGTGCTCGACCTGACCGTGGAAGCGGCGCACGAGTTCTTCAAGCCGGTGCCGATCGTCGCGCGCAAGCTGAAAACCCTGCTCGATGTCGGTCTGGGTTACATCCGCCTCGGCCAGTCGGCGACCACGCTTTCGGGCGGCGAAGCGCAGCGCGTGAAGCTTTCGCTGGAACTGAGCAAGCGCGATACGGGTCGGACTCTCTATATTCTCGACGAACCGACCACGGGTTTGCATTTCCACGATATCGCGCTGTTGCTGGAAGTGATACACCGGTTGCGCGATCAGGGTAATACTGTCGTAATCATCGAGCATAATCTGGATGTAATCAAAACCGCCGACTGGGTGATCGACCTGGGTCCGGAAGGCGGGGCCGGCGGCGGCCAGATCATCGCGCAGGGGACGCCGGAGCAGGTAGCCAAATCGAAGGCCAGTTTTACCGGCCGATATCTTGCGCCGTTGCTGCTGCGGCCGAGATCGGCGGCATGACGTACACGCACAAATGCCAAGCACGAGCCGGCCCGCCTTCGGGCCGTAGCACTCTATAACCCGTTCGCGGCAGGAGACCGAAGGATTCATGGCTAAGCGCAACGAAGCGGCCGAGAACAGGCCCGCAGTCCGGCCCGTGCGGCTGACGAGCGATATGAGCATGCCCAAGCTGTCGGCGGTTGAGATCGGCAGTTATATCGCCGCATTCGCCGGCATGTTCGCCGTTCTGCATCTGCAACTGCTCGGCGCGCTGCTGGCGGGCATGCTCGTGTTTCAGCTCGTGCACACCATTGCGCCGGTCATCGAAAAAACCATGACGAGCGGGCGCGCCCGCTGGGTCGCGGTCGTGATCCTGGCGGTGGTGATCGTGGGCGGCCTCGCCGGTGCGACGGTTGCGACCATCGACCATTTTCAGCGCGATGTTCCGAGCGTCCAGAAGCTCCTCGATCAACTCATGATGATCACGTCGCATGCGCGTCTGCAGGTGCCGGACTGGATTGCGAATTACCTTCCCGTCGACGCCGAGCAGATGAAGGACAAGGCGACCGACCTGATGCAGAAGCACGCCGCCATGCTGCAGCAAGGCGGAAAAGACGCGGCGCGGGGTTTCGGGCATGTGCTGATCGGCATGATCATCGGCGCGATCATCGCAGTGGGCGCGCCCCGGACCACGCATCGGCTGCCGCTTTCCACCGCGCTTGTCACGCGCGTGACGCGGTTCTCAGAGGCATTTCGCCGGATCGTTTTCGCGCAGGTGAAGATTTCCGCCATCAACGCGGCATTCACCGCGCTGTATTTGCTGGTCGCGCTGCCGGTCTTTCACGAGCGGCTGCCGTTGTCCAAGACGCTGGTGATGGTGACGTTTATCGTCGGATTGCTGCCGGTGATCGGGAATCTGATTTCCAACGCGCTGATTGTCGCGATCTCCCTTTCCGTGTCGTTTGGAACGGCGGTGGCATCGCTCGCGTTCTTGATCGTCATTCACAAGCTGGAATATTTCCTGAATGCACGGATCATTGGTGGGCAGATTGAAGCACGCGCGTGGGAATTGCTGCTGGCAATGCTTGCGATGGAAGCCGCGTTCGGACTTCCAGGCGTGATTGCCGCGCCGATTTTTTATGCTTATATCAAGCGCGAACTGGTTTATTTGCGACTGGTTTAAATCGCGGAACCGGCGGAGATTCAATGCAATCTCCGCCAGCTATTCGATTTACTTGAACACCACCGTCTTGCTGCCGTTCAGCACGATCCTGTGCTCGACATGCCAGCGCACCGCACGCGCCAGCGTCACGCATTCCACGTCACGGCCGATTGCCGTCAACTGATCCGGCGCCATGCTGTGGTCCACGCGCTCGACTTCCTGTTCAATGATCGGACCTTCATCGAGATCCGTCGTCACGTAATGAGCAGTGGCGCCGATCAGCTTTACGCCGCGATCGAACGCCTGGTAATACGGCTTCGCGCCCTTGAAACTCGGCAGGAACGAGTGGTGGATGTTGATCGCCCGGCCATTGAGCGCGGCGCACAGTTCCGGCGACAGGATCTGCATGTATCGCGCGAGTACGACGAGATCGATCTTGTGCTGATCGACGATTTCCAGCACGCGCGCTTCCTGCGACGCCTTGGCTTCAGGCGTCGACGCCATCAGCGGCAAATGATGAAACGGCACGTCATAACTCGCGGCAAGCTGATAGAACTCGCGATGATTCGAAACGATCGCCGGAATCTCGATCCCGAGTTGCCCCGTGCGATAGCGGAACAGCAAGTCGTTCAGGCAATGCCCGATCTTCGACACCATGATCATCACACGCGGCTTGACCGATGCGTCGTGCAGTTCCCACTTCATGCCGAACTGATCGGCGAGTGAACCGAACGATGTCCGCAACGCTTCCAGTCCCGGATCGCCGCCGACTTGCTGGAAATGCACGCGCATGAAGAACTCGCCGGTGTGGCTGTCGCCGAACTGCGCAGAGTCCAGGATGTTGCTGCCGAGATCGAACAGAAATCCCGACACGGCATGCACGATTCCCGGACGATCCGGACAAGACAACTTCAAGATAAAACTATGTTCGGTCGACATTAACCGATACTCCTTTGAAATATTTCACAGCAGTGGCGGCGAGAACACCGCCTGCATGCCTGCGCACGCGTCTTCATCGATCCATTGGCGGCGCAGCAAAAGGTCCAGCGTGGCAAGACTTGCATCCACGGTCATGGAACCTTCTTCGATCCAGCGCGCGACTTCATCGATTCGAGCAAGCCTGTGTTCGCCAACTTCGCCGTCCTGATTGCGCGGCGCGAAATCCACCGGCAGCGCGAGGTCGAAAACGTAGATCTGCTCGGCTTGCGTGCCTTCGGGCAGCGATTGCAGCACGTGGAAGATGCGCCCGCGCGTGGCGTTCGCGGCCAGTTCCGGCGGCATGCCAGCCTCTTCCCAGCATTCCTTCACGAGCGTTTCCTTGATCCCCATCCCCCAGCCGATACCACCCGCCACCACGTTGTCGAGCATGCCCGGATCGGTTGCTTTGGTTTCGCTGCGGCGCGCGATCCAGAGGTTGGGCGCCCGGCCCGGCTCTTCCACGATGCCGTTCAAATGCACCGCGTACGTCATTGTGCCGAAGAACCGCGACGCCGCCCTTTCGATGAACGCCAGCGGCTCGGCATCGAAGGTATTGCGGATTGCGTAGGTTTCGTTGCGCCAGCCGGGGATGCGGCCATCGGCGGCGAGCATGCCGATAACCGAGCCAAGCGCCGCGCTGCGGGATTCCAGCGTATTGAAGGTGACTGCAAGATGAATCGCGGCTTCGGTGAATTCGAACACGTCAGGCCACGATTTCAACGCCGATGCGTCGGCGCGGCGAATCCAGCCGACCCGCTCATCGGCGATATGAAACGGCAGATGCGCGGAAGCATCGAAACGGCGCGCTGCGATGATCGCGGGCAAGGTCATTACGGGGCCTCCGGCGGCGCAAAGGCTGGAATTGTACAAGGGCAGGCTCGTTGGCCCCGTGCAGGCGAGCGCCTAATCCTTCAGCGCCACCCGGATCCCCAGCCCGATGAACGTCGCGCCCGCCAGCCGGTCGAGCCACACGCCGACTTTCGGGCGACGCTTCAGATACGCGCCGATCATTCCCGCGGCCACGCCAAACACCGAGAACACCACGACCGTCTGCAGCATGAACACGCCGCCCAGTTCGAACATCTGCAGCATCACGCTTTGCGCGCCATGCGGATTCACGAACTGCGGCAGGAACACGATGAAAAACAACGTCACTTTCGGGTTCAGCAGATTGCCGACCACGCTCTGCCGGAACACGGTCATGAGCGGCTGGCTCGGCCGTTCGTGCGCGCTCGACAAACCCTTGCTCCGGATCGCCTTGATGCCAATCCAGATCAGATACGCCGCGCCGGCGAATTTCACGGCCTGGAATGCAATCGGCGATGATTTCAGCAACGCTGCCACGCCAAGCGCTGCAAGCGTCGTATGAAACGAAATGCCTGCTGCAAAACCAAGCGCCGCGACAAGTCCGGCTGCACGTCCCTGCGAAATGCCGCGTGCGAGCACCTGCAGGTTATCGGGACCGGGAGCCGCCGTTATCGCAATGGACGCGGCCAGGAACAAAAGGAAATTTGGCATGGTTCGAAACGCTCCAGTCAATGACCGTCGAATTCGCAAACGGTGAACAGAGGCAGGCCGGAATCGCGCAAAAGCTTCGAACCGCCGAGCGCCGGCAAATCGATGATCGCCGCGCCCTCCACCACTTCCGCGCCCAGGCGCTCCAGCAGGATCTTGCCGGCCATCATCGTGCCGCCCGTTGCAATCAGGTCATCCACGAGCACCACGCGGTCCCCTGGCTTGCACGCGTCCTCGTGGATTTCGACCGTCGCGCTGCCGTATTCGAGCTCGTAAGACTGCGACAACGTCTTGTACGGCAGCTTGCCTTTCTTGCGGATCGGCACGAAACCAAGACTCAGCTCATAGGCGAGGATCGGCCCGATGATGAAACCGCGCGCATCCAGCCCGGCG